>NZ_JACBXB010000750.1 GCF_013870575.1 Pseudonocardia pini | reverse complement strand
CGTGGCGGGTGCGGCGGCGGCCTACGTCTGCCGCGGATTCGTGTGCGACCGCCCCGTGACCAGCCCGGACGAGCTGGCGGACCTGCTTCGCTGAGAGCGTACCCGTCGGCGCCTGTTGCGATGTAATCTCGTAATCGTAGGAGGTGCGACATGACCGGACGAATGCACAAGGGATGGCACGGCGGCGGCCGCGGCCCGGGCCGCGGCGGAGCGCGTGGCGGGTGGCAGCAGGCCGACCTGCCGGACACCGAGGACCTCGCCGCCTGGCTCTCGGGCAGGCTGCCCGACGGCTGGTTCACCGCGGCGCCGGAGGTGACCGTGGACCGCGAGGAGATCGTGATCGTGGGCGAACTGTCGCCCGTCGAGGGCGACTTCCCGGACACCGACCAGGGCCGCGCCGAGCGCGCGGCGGCCGCGGCGGGGCGGATCTCGCGCTTCCGCGAGGAGACCCGGGAGGCGCGGATCGACGTCGCGCGCCAGGCCGAGCACCGCTACCAGCGCAAGGTGGCGTGGGGGGCCCGGATCGGCGAGGTCGAGGAGCTGTTCACCACGGCCTCGGTGCCGGTGATGACCCGGCTGCGGCAGCCGGAGCGGATGGTGCTGGACACCCTCGTCGACTCCGGCGTGGCCCGTTCCCGCTCCGACGCGCTGGCGTGGGCGGTCCGCCTCGTCGGCCGCAACGCCGACGCCTGGCTCGCCGACCTGCGGGAGGCGATGGCGAAGGTCGACGAGCTCCGCACCAAGGGTCCCGAGTAACGCGACAGTGTCGATCATGTGACGCGTCGCGGCGTCCCCGGCCCGGAATCGGGCCCAGGATGTCCGGACGGTTGCCACCGGAAAACATACGGTCACGTGCGCGGTGATCCGTTGTCGTGGTGCCCTCCCGACGGCCACCCTTCACTCGTCCGTTCGGACCTGTGACCTCAAAGGGAGACACGTCGCATGAAGCTGCCTGTTGCGCTCGCGCTGGTGATCGGTGTGATCGGCGCGGTGATCACGTATCTGTACGTCGGCCCACTCGGTGGGCTCGGCCTGATGGTCCCGGCCACGTTCCTCGGGGCGGCGAGCTACTTCGCCGCGGGTGGGGACCGGGCCGCGCTGGCGAAGTCGGTGCCCACGAACGTGTGGGGGATCGTGTGCGGCACGGTCACGCTGATCCTGCTCGGCCTGGCGGGCAATCCCGTCCTGGTCGGGGTGATCGTCGGCGGGATGACCGCGGTGTTCATCCTCGGTGCCCTCGTGCCGGCGCTCGGGTTCGTCCCGGGCTCGGTCCTGGGGTTCGCCACGACCGTGATGTTCGGGCTGCTCACGAGCGCCTCGGGGACCGACTTCTCGCTGCCCACCGGTCCGTTCACGGTGATGCTGGTGTCGTTCCTGGTCGGGGCCGGGTTCGGCTACGTGAGCAGCATCCTGGCGGGACGGCTGGTCGCCCGGACCCCGGAGCCCGCCACCGCCTGAGCCGGTGACGGTGGGCCATCCGACCGCTGGGGTCGGACGGCGCCACCGGGCACTCACCTCGGCTCGCAACCCGCGTCGTCGGCCTCATGCTTGCCGGCCGACACCGGCGACGCGCACGACCGCGGCGATCAGCCTCTGCCAGGTTGGTCGCCGCGGTCGTCGGTGTCAATCGGACGTGCCCACATCCGGGAACGCCGTGTTCCGCGACACCTTCTCCCAGGTCAGGACCTCGTCCTTGACCGAGTCCAGATGGGCCAGGATGCCGTCTACGGCGTCGGAGCCCAGCGGCAGCCGCAGCGGGGTGACCTCGGCGTCGAGCGCGACGCGGATCGCTGCGGCCGCCTTGACCGGGTCACCGGGCTGGGTCCCGCCCGCGGTGGTGATCATGTCCCGGGTCGCGCCCACCGTGTCGTCGTAGTCGGCGATCCGGTCGGTCTGCTGCAGGGAGGCGCCCGCGAACGACGTCCGGAAGGCACCCGGCTCCACGACGAGGACCGTGATGCCGAGCGGCCCGACCTCGGCCGCGAGACCCTCCGAGTAGCCCTCGATCGCGAACTTCGTGGCGCAGTAGGTCGAGAAGCCGGGGTAGACGACCTGCCCGCCCATCGACGACATCTGCACGACCGCCCCGGACCGGCGCGCCCGCATCCCGGGCAGCACCGCCTTGACCAGTGCGGCGGGGCCCATGACGTGCAGCTCCATGAGCTCGCGCAGGTCCGCGTCGGGCGTCTCCTCGGCCGCCCCGACGTGCCCGTGCCCCGCGTTGTTGACCAGCACGTCGATCCGCCCGTAGCGGGCCTCCACGTCCGCGACGACGGCGGCGGTCGCGGCCCGGTCCGTCACGTCCAGGGCCAGCGCCTCCACCCGGTCCGGGTGCGCGGCGACGAGGTCCGCGAGCGCGTCGGGCCGCCGCGCCGTCGCGACGACGATCTCGCCCGCCGCCACGGCGTCCTCCACGATCGCCCGCCCGAACCCGCTCGACGCGCCGGTGACCAGCCAGACCCTCTCGGTGTGCTCCATGGTCACGAGCCTGGTGGACTTCCGCGAGCGCGTCCAAGACCTGCTGTGATAACCATCGGGCATGGACGTGCACCTGCGGGACCTGCGGTACTTCGCGGCCGTCGCCGAGCACCGGCACTTCACCCGCGCCGCCGAGTCGCTGCACGTCAGCCAGCCCGCGCTGTCCAAGCAGATCAGGGCGCTGGAGGGGCAGCTGCGGGTGCGGCTGTTCGAGCGGGAC
>NZ_JACBXB010000749.1 GCF_013870575.1 Pseudonocardia pini | reverse complement strand
GCGGCCCAGCGACGCGGCGAGGTCGGCCGGGCCGACGAACACGCCGTCGACGCCCGGGACCGAGCAGATGTCCTCCAGCGCGTCGAGCCCGGCCGCGGACTCGATCTGCACGAGCACGCCGATCTCGGCCTCGCGCAGGTAGCCGGGGGTGCGGTTCCAGCGCGACGCCCGCGCGAAGGCCGCACCGACCCCACGGATCCCGGCAGGCGGGTACCGGGTGGCCGCGACGACCGCCCGGGCCTGCTCCGCGCTCTCGATCATGGGCACCATCAGCGTGGTGGCACCCAGGTCGAGGAACTGCTTGATCAGCACCGGGTCGGCCGCGGGGACCCGGACCACCGTCTCGACCGGGTACGGGGCCACGGCCTGCAGCTGGGGCAGCACGGTGGTGACGTCGTTGGGCGCGTGCTCGCAGTCCAGCAGCAGCCAGTCCAGCCCACCACCGGCGCAGATCTCCGCGCAGTACGCGCTCCCCGAGACCACCCACATGCCGATCTGGGAGTCCGGGCCGCGCAGCTTCTCGGCGAACGTCACGGCGTGCCCGCCTCGAAGCGGCAGCCGACCGTGCCCAGCGGGCCGTAGTCGGCGTGGAAGAGGTCGCCGTCCTCCGCGTGCACCGGCCGGGTGAAGGAACCGGACAGGATCACCTGCCCGGCCTCCAGCCCGACGCCGTGGGGCGCCAACCGGTTCGCGAGCCAGGCGACGCCGTTGCCCGGGTGGTTCAGCACCGCCGCGGCGACGCCGGACTCCTCGATCACGCCGTTGCGGTAGAGCAGCGCGGACACCCAGCGCAGGTCGACGTCCTGTGGCCGCACCGGGCGGCCGCCCAGCACCAGGCCCGCATCGGCGGCGTTGTCCGAGATCGTGTCGACGATCGTGCGCAGGTGCCCCGTCTCGGGATCCGACATCTGCACCCGGGCGTCGAGGATCTCCAGCGCCGGGGTGACGTACTCGGTGGCGGACAGGACGTCGAACAGCGTGGTGCCGGGGCCCTTGAGCGGCCTGCCCAGCACGAACGCCAGCTCGACCTCGACCCGCGGCCGGATGAACCGGTCGTGCGGGACCGTGGAGGTGTCGTCGAAGAACATGTCGTCGAACAGCGCGCCGTAGTCCGGCTCGGTGATCGACACGGCCTGCTGCATGGCGCGCGAGGTCAGCCCGATCTTGCGACCCCGCAGCGTGCGGCCCGCGGCGAGCTTCGTGCCGACCCAGGCGTGCTGGACGGCGTAGGCCTCCTCGATCGTCATGTCCGGGTACTGCAGGGAGAGCTGGCGGACCGGCGTCCGGGTGCGCTCGGCCTCGTCGAGGCGGGCGGCCGCGTCCGCGATCTCCTCGGGTGTCACGCCGGGCCCCGCAGCAGGAACGGGACCGCGGCGGTGTTGAACACCTCGGGGTCCTCGAAGTGCGGCCAGTGCTTCACGTGCGGCATCTCCAGGATCTCGGCGCCCTCGATCAGCTCCGCGACCCGACGGGCGGTGCTCTGGTACTCGCCGTGGTCCTTGCCGGAGGCGACGACCAGCGTCGGGCAGGAGATCGCGCGCCAGCGCTCCTCGGGGATGAGGTTGCGTTCGCGGGCGTCGGGGTCCTGCAGGATCAGCAGGTGGTCGATGGTCGCCAGGGTCTCCGGCAGCCGGTAGATCGCCTGGCGCAGCGCGATCACGTCCGGGATGCGGTTCTCCTCGTCCGCGATGAGGTGGTCGAACATCGCCTTGATCGAGTCCCACTCCGGGTTCTCGACGGCGCGGGTGCGCTCGGCGCGGATGCGCGCCATGTTCGACGCCGTGGCCACCAGCCCCGCCGGTGACATCAGGATCAGCTTGTCCACTCGCTCGGGGCTCTCGACGGCCAGCGCCGCGGCCACCCAGGCCCCCAACGACATCCCGACGACGGCGGCGCTCGCGAAGCCGAACGCGTCGAGCACCGCGTGCACCTGGCGGAGGTAGACCGCGATCTCGTAGTCGTGGTCCGGCTTGTCCGAGAACCCGTTGCCCACCATGTCGATCGCGACGCAGTGGAAGTGCTCGGCCAGCGCCGGGAGGTTGGGGGCGAAGGTCTCCCAGTGCCCGCCCGTGCCGTGCAGGAGCAGCACCGGCGGCGCGCCCGGGTCCCCCGCCTCGGCGTACCGGGTCCGCACCCCGTCCGCGGTGACGTAGCCCTGGCGGAACTCGAGCTCGCGCAGATGGGTCCAGAGGCTGCGGTACGGCGCGTCGCTCATGTCGCGTTCCCAACTGGAGTGTTCACATACCACGCACGGCCCGTACCATCGTTGAGCTGGGCGAGAGGCGAGACGCTCATCGGCTGCCCTTCGGTCTGGACATTGTTTCTGACACCGAGTGTACGATAGAACCATGACGTGGTCACCGTCGACAGACACCCGGATCCCGCGATGAGCGCCCCGGCGGACAGCGCCCGCTCGCGTCGCGAGGAGGGCAGGCGCGAGCTCGCCGAGCTCCGCAACGAGTTCGCCACCGTCCGCGTCGCGCTCGACGAGCGGGGCAACGGCCCCCGGCTGCTGGTGACGGACCTCGAGAGCGGAGCGGAGATCCTGCTCTCCCCGCTGGAGCTGGCGAGCCTGTGCCTGGCCAGCGGCGAGGACCGGGTGAACTGGCTGCGCGTGGGCCACTACCGGGACGAGCGGCCGTGAGCACCCCCGCCATCGTGGGGCTCGGGGCCACCGCGATGTCCACCTCACCGGGAGGTGA
>NZ_JACBXB010000074.1 GCF_013870575.1 Pseudonocardia pini | reverse complement strand
GGTGCGCAAGGTGGTGCTGGGCACCTCCTACCTCGCCTCCACCTTCGAGGACCACTTCGGGGCGGGCCACGGCGTCCTCCACGGCGGTGACCAGCCGTTCCGTGCCCGCCTGGTCGAGGTCTTCGCGCGGTCGGGCGAGGATCGCGACGGCGCCGTCGCCGGGCACCACGTACCGGAAGCTGGGCTTCGGCTGGTTGTCCGACCCGAACACGATGTGGTCGACGAACTGGGGGTTGTGCAGCGTCGGCAGCCCCGCGGGCAGGCCGCGCACCAGCAGGGCGCCGTACCGGCCGTCGAACGCACCGACCGCCGACGCCACGGCCGCCTGCACCTCGGGCTCGGACAGTCCGCGCCCCCGCGCGTCCCGCTCGGCGTCTGCGGTGACGCGGTCCCGGTGCCCGACGAGAGAGGCGATGAAGGACTTCGTGGAGCGGGCGACCTGGTTCAGGATCGTGCCCGGCCCGTAGACCGCCGCGACGTCGGGCAGGCGCGCGAGCTCCCCCTCGAGCGCCACCAGCTTCGGCAGCTCGTCCGGGCCGAGCAGCCTGCGGGGCTGGTCGGTCTCGAGCAGCGCGACGATCGGGTCGCCGCCGAAGGAGCTCGCCACCTCGGAGAGGCCCTGCAGAGTGGGGTCCCCCGCGGGCAGGAAGGACTCGGGGCCGGTGTCGGAGCGGAGCCTGGCGAGCCCGATCACGGCGGCCGTGAGGCCGACGAGCAGCACCAGGGCCGCGGCGATGGTCCTGCGGGGTCCGGCGCGACGGGCGGCGGCGAGGGCGGAGCGCGGTGACGGGGGCATCAGCGGTTCCTCCGGGAGTCGGGTGTCACGTTCGGGCCTCAGACCAGGACCAGGAGGTAGGCACCGAAGCCGGCGAAGACGAGTCCGAGGACCGTCAGGGTGACCGCACCGCGCAGCAGCACGCCCTCCTGGCTCTGCCGCCCCCGTCGGGTCATCCCGCGCGGGACCAGGGACCGGGCGTTGCGTCCCGCCCACAGCCCGATGGCGAGCGTGACCAGTCCGGTCACGAGCAGGAACCACGGCATCGCTCGGTCCTTTCGCAGTGTGAGGGGGCGACCGGCACCCACCCGTCGACGGTGACGGGTGGGCACCGGGCTCCCCCGGGGCCGGCCCGACTAGCGCGGGCCGGGGCCGATGCGCGGGTACACGCCGGTGAACGGGCCGGGATCGGCCCCGAGGCCCGGAGCCGGGTACGGGTTCTCGTACACCTTGGCGTCCAGGTCGACCGGGCTCTGCAGCGTCTCCTCGTTGAGGAAGGCGCCGATCCGGGCGTAGTGCACCCCGACGCTGTCCCGATTGCCGACGACGGCGTTGAAGTTCGCGAAGAAGCCGGCGAGCTCGGGGCCGTAGGGGCGAGCGTAGGCCAGCACCGGGTTGAGCTCGGCCACCATGTCCCGCGCCGCGGGCACGATCCCGCCGACGTCGTCCCGCAGGGTGGGGACACGCTCCAGGGTGTCCGGAGCGCTGCCGAGCGTGCCGTCGAGACTCGGCAGCAGCCCCCGCAGGTCCGTCGTCGTGGCGGGCAGCTCGTTCAACGCCGCCGTGAGCATCGGCGCGGCCTCGTCGAGGTCCGACACCACCGGGTTGAGCGCCCCCGACAGGTCCGTCAACGCACCCGAGGCGGCGTCGGCGCTGTCGAGCACCCCGGGCAGGGTGCGCATCGTGTCCTCGAGCGCGGGCCGCTGTCCCGCGGTGGCGGCGGTCAGTCGGTTGGCCTCGGTCACCAGGGTCGCGATCCGACCCTGCCCGGTGTCGAGCGCCCGCAGCAGCGTCGTGGTGTCCTGCGCGAGGGCCTTGAGGTCCTCGCCCTGGGCCGCGACGGCGTCGAGGGCCGTGTGGCCCTCCCGGCCGAGCGAGCCCAGGCCCGCCAGCGTCGCGGAGACACCCTCCCGCGTGCCGACCGTGCTCTGGTCGAGCCCGCGGACCAGCGAGCCCGCCGCGGCGCGGGTGTCCTCGTCGAGACTCCGGTAGACGTCGTAGAGCTGGACGCCGAGCTCGACCGACTCCGGCGGCAGGTGTGTCTCGGCCGGGATCTCCGGACCGGCGCCGTCGGTGACCTCGAGGTAGTACTCGCCGATCAGCGACTTCTCGCTCACCCGGATGTTCAGGCCCTCGTGCAGGGGGTACACGCCCTGGGCGACGATCCCGAGGGTCACGACCGCGCCCTCCGGCGTCGACTCGATCGCGGTCACCTCGCCCACCTGCACGCCCGCGACCCGCACCTCACTCGCCGGGACCAGGTTGTCCACGTCCGGCACCGTGACCGAGAGCGTGTACTCGGTCTTGGGCTCGAAGCCGGGGACGTAGTACTCCGAGCCACTGATCAGGAACAGCGCCACCGTGATGCCGACGCCGAAGACGATGGCCAGGGTGACCATCCGCGCGCCGAAGCTCTTCAGGATCGACATGGTCAGGGTCCACCGATCTGGCCGAGGAGGCCGCCGTCGGCGCCCTCCTGGTTCGGGAGGTCGTCACCGGGAGGCGGCGGGGTCTTGCCCGGCACCGGTCCGGGCTCGAGGCCGTTCTGCGCACCGGGGTCGTTGCGGGGCTCGCCCCCGGGGAGGATCTGGTTGTCCGGCAGGGAGACCACCAGCTGGCCGCGGATGATGCCGCCCTGTCCGTCCCGGGTGCCGAACACCGACGAGGTGTTGTAGGTGAAGGCCCGGATCGGGGTGAGGTAGTCCTGCACGATGGCGATGTCCTCGGCGAGCGGGCTCGTGACCGGCAGGAGGTCGTCCAGTGCCGCGTCGACGTCGGTCACCAGCGGGTTCAGCTTCGCGACCACGGGGCGGGCCTTGCCCAGGAACGGACCCGCGCTGTCGACGACCTCGCCGAGGCGGGCCGAGGTCTGCCCCAGCCTGCCCAGTGCCGCGGGCAGCTCCTCGGACGCCGCGGACAGGTTGTCCAGGGTCGGGTCCAGCTGCTCGGTCAGCCGCTGGGTCCCGGTCAGCGCGTTGCGCAGCTCCCCGCTCAGGCCCGGCAGCTGCTCGAGCGTGCCCCGCAGCTCCGCGTCGCTCTCGGCGAGCACGCCGAGGGCGCTGTGGGTGGCGTCGGCCAGGGCGACGGTGCGCTCCTGGTCGGCGCCGACCGACTGCGCGACCTGCGACAGCGAGGTCACCAGTGTCGCGATCCGCTCGCGCCGGGTCTGCAGGGCCTCGGCCACCGGACGCAGCGCGACGACCGTGTCGTCGGTCGCGGTCAGCCCCTCCGGCAGCAGCTCGGGGGCCCGAGCCAGTGCCACGTCGGACTCGACGAACAGGTCCGACAGCGCCTGCCGGGTGCGCTCATCGAGGTGCCCGAGGACCTCGTCGGCCTGGATCGGCCGCGCGGTCCGACCCAGCGGGATCGTGCCGCCGGACTCCATCGGGCCCGCCGCCGGGGTCCCCGGGTTGATCTCGACGTACATCTCGTTGAGCACCGTCTCGGCACGCAGCACCGCGGTGGCGTCGCTGTAGATCGGCTCCCGGTAGTCCGCGGCGCGGATGTTCATGTCGACCACCGCGGTGCCGTCGGCGGTGGGCTCGGCGCCCTTGATCTCACCGACCGACACCCCCGCGATCGTCACGTAGTGCGAGGACCTCGGGTTGAGCGCAGGAACCTGCTCGAACTCGGCCCGCAGCGCGAACCCGTCCTGCCAGGGGTAGCTCTTGCCGAGGTAGGACTCGATGCCCACGACCGACCCCAGCGCCAGCGCCACCAGGACGCTGAGCACGGTGACGTCGCGGCCGAGGCCGGGCACCGAGCGGACCCGGGCCCAGGCCCGCTTGACCGAGGAGCTCATCG
This sequence comes from Pseudonocardia pini, assembly GCF_013870575.1. GTDB lineage: Bacteria > Actinomycetota > Actinomycetes > Mycobacteriales > Pseudonocardiaceae > Pseudonocardia > Pseudonocardia pini. Next base: position 8,569 of record NZ_JACBXB010000074.1, on the reverse strand, counting down.
CTCGCCTCCCAGGAGTGGCTGGTCCAGCAGCGAGCTCCCGGAGCTCTCCTGCGGGTCGACCTGCGGGAGCACGTCGGGCACCGGCCCGGTCGCCCGCGGGCCCGTCGCGGAGTTCGGACCCTCCTGCGGTCCGGGCGGCTGCTGCAGCCCGACCTGCTCCAGGTACTGCTCGAGGCTCATCGGGAACGACGCCCCGCCGACGGTCTTCGCCCCGGCACCGGCCTGCAGCCTGCCGAGCGCGACCGAGCCGTCGTGGCTGTCGAACACCACGGACGCGTCCGCGATGAGGTAGCCGAGCTCCTTGTAGAGCGGGTTCTCCGATCCGCCGCCCTCCCAGACGCCCTCGCCGGCCCAGGACGAGTAGACGACGTCCTTGATCGGGCCGTTGAGCCGGTCCAGGACCGGGCCGCGGACGTCGTCGAGCAGGTCGGTCGCCTCGCCGGACACCGGCACCAGGTGCTCGACCACCGGCTGCGCGTCGTCGAGCACGGCCCGCAGGTCGTTCACGACCGGCCGGGCCCGCTCGATGACCGGGTTGAACTCCTCGAGGAAGGGTGCGAGCTCCTGGGCCGCGGGACGGAAGTCCTGCGAGGTGACCGTGAGCTTGTCCAGGGTGGGCCGGAGGTCCTCCAGGCCCGCCCTGGTCACCCGCAGCGTCTCCGCGCCGGTCGAGATGGACTCGGCGAGCGGGGTGCTGCCCGCGGCCAGCGCGGACGTCGACCGGTCGAGCGAGTCGAGGGTCGAGGCGAACTGGCCTTCGCGCCGGGTGAACGCGGACGCGGTGGACTCCAGGCCCTTCACCGCGAGGGTCAGGTCCGTGGCGGGCTGGGTGCCACGCAGGGCGGCGAAGACGTCGCCCGCAGGCTGCAGGGTGGCGGGCGCGTCGGCCGCGAGGCCCTTGAGCGCCTCGGTGCCGCCCCGGGCGAGTAGTGCATCGGTCTGGCCGACCGTGGTGCGCAGCCCCTCCTGGGCCTCCGGGGTGGACAACGGGGTCAGCACCTTGTCGAGCTCGACCGGCAGCGCGGTCCGCTCGAGCGGGATGCGCCCGTCGAACTCGCCGGTGCCGCCGGGCGCCAGGGACACGTAGTTGATGCCGCCGATGACCAGGGTCGGCCGGACCGACGCGGTCGGCTTGTCCCCCAGCTTCTCCCGCACGCCGTCGTCGACCTCCATCGACACGAGCGCGGTGCCGGCCTCGGTCTCCTCGACCTCGGTCACCTTCCCGACGACGACGCCCGCGATCTTGACGTTGCTGCGGTACACGCTGTCGGAGATCAGCTTGTAGTCGGCGGGGAACTCCGCCTCGACGGACTCGCCGAAGGTCAACAGCGTGTCGATCGAGTCCCGCTGGAACGCGGCGTAGCCGATGACCACGGTCACGACCAGCACGACTGCGCCCAGCGCGGTCGCGGACAACGGCTTGCGCTTGGCGCGGCCGCGGAGCCGGAGGGGTGTCATCGCCGGCCTCCCATCAGGTTCTCGAGCGGCACGATGGTGTCGGTGCCCTGGTTCAGGCACGGCACACCGGGCGGCAGGCCTTCCTTGAGCGTGTCGAAGCTGGCCTCGCCGGGCTTCGGGTAGTTGTTCTGGGCGACGTTGCAGGAGTCGACGAGCCCCGTGGTCACGCTGTCGGCGCCCACGTTCGCGTTGATGTAGGCGTAGCGGTTGCCGTCGGCGCCGCCCATCGAGACGAAGCTGGCCAGCCGAACGAACAGCTGTCCGATCTCGGGGCCGTAGGGCTGCAGGACCGACAGCGGCGTCTCCGCGTCGTCGAGGGCCTGGGCCACCCGGTCGGCGAGCGGCCGGGCGTCGGCGACGGTGTCGGTGAGGTCCTCCACCGCGGGCTCCGCGAGGTCGGCCACGCCGGGCACCCGGTCGAGGACCGGCGGGCTCTCGGTGAGCACGCCGCGCAGGTCATTCTCGGCCGCGGCGAGCGACGCCGCACCGGGCTCCAGCGTGGACACCGCGGACTGTGTGTGCCCCAGGGGCTCGTCCAGCGCGTCGAGCGCGGTCTGCAGGTGCGCGACCGTCGCCGGGGCCCGCTCCAGGCTCGCGTCGAGCGCCCCGCCCGAGTCCACCGACACGGCCTGCAGCGTCTCGTTCGTCTGCCGGAGCAGGGACGCGATCTCGGGGGCCCGCCCCTCGAAGCGGCCCGCCAGGTCGTCCGCGCTGCGCAGCAGCGCGGGCAGGTCCGCCTGGTCGGAGGTCAGCGCGTCGGACACCGTGCCGAGGTCGCCGAGCAGGTCCGGCGAGGTCCGGAAGAAGTCCGTGAGGTCACCGGCGTGGCCCACGGTCCCGGCGCCGACCTCCCCGAGCATCCGCTGGGCGGAGGCCCTGGTGTCGGGGTCGAGGGTGTCGAGGACCTGGTAGAGGTCCGCGGACGACTCGGTGCTGGTCCTCGACGTCTGTCCGATGACCTCGTCCTCGCCGAGCGGGCCCGCGGCGGGCGTGCCCGGCTGCAGCTCGACGAACTTCGTCCCCAGTGCCGACTGGTCCCAGATGACGGCGGACGCGTCGGAGAACGCCTGGTAGCCGCTGTCGTCGAGCTTCATCGTGACGACGGCCTCGCCGTCCTCGAACTCGATCGAGTCGACCGAGCCGATCCGCTTGCTGTTCTGCCGCACCAGGTCCCGGACCTGCAGCGAGTCGACGTTGTCGAAGGCGGCCTTGACGTAGCCGCGCGGGACGAACGGCACCCCCGCGAGCGAGTTGAACGCGAAGTAGAGCACGAACCCGACGAACACCAGCCCGCCGATCCCGACGACGAACGCGCGCTTGCGGTCCCTGATCTCGGGTTTCACCTTCGCCATGTCACCGGCCCCCGCCGAGCAACTGGTCGACCATGTTCTGCTCCTGGGTGGGGTTGAGCCCGGTGGCGCTGTCCTGCGCCGGAGAGGCGACCTCTCCGCTGGGCTGGGTGGGCTGCGGTTCCTCGGAGTCGCCGGGGCGGCCGGGCAGCGGCAGCCGTCCGGGGCCCTCCGGCGGCTTGACGTTCTCGAGCGGGTTGTCGGGGGCGCCCGGGATCGGTCCGAGCGCCACCTCCGAGGCCGGCTGCAGCGAGTACGGCGTGACGGCCTTGAAGTAGTGGCTGATCGCGTCGTAGTCGCTGGTCGCCATGGCCCACCCCTTCATGAACTCCATGAGGTCGACCAGGCGCAGGCTCAGGGCGGTCTCGGAGAGGGTGCGGGCGGAGGACGACACCGCTCGCAGGTCCGATCCCGCGGGCTGCAGGGTGTCGACGAGCGGGCCGAGCTCGTCGAGCAGGGCGTTGCCCTTGTCCAGCACCGGCGGCAGCGAGGCGAGCGCGGGGTCCGCCGCGTCCGCGAAGCGCTGCAGCTCGCGGCTGATGTCGGTCAGGTCGTCGGTGACCGGACGCAGGGAGCCGAGCGTCCGCGTCGCGGAGTCGGACACCCCGGCGACCTGGGCGAGCCGGTCCCGTGCGCTGCCGAGCGTCGTCGGCAGCTGGACCAGGGTGTCCCGGACGGCCTGACGGTTCTCCGCCACCACCGAGAGGGTCTGGGTGGTGGTGCCGACGAGCTGGTCGAGGCTCCTGCCCCGCTCGTCCGCTGCCGCCCCGACGACCGGCTCGACGCTGTCGACCAGGTCCGTCAGCAGCTCGTTCTGGTCACCGAGGAGCTCGGCCAGGCCCTGCGCCTGGTGCATGGCGGGGGCGAGGGCCTCGATGGCCGCCGCGACCTCGCGGTCGTTCGTCCCGACCCCCTCGCCGAGGGTGCTGACCAGGGAGGACAGTGCCGTGCCGGTGGGCGCGTCGACCGTGTTCAGCACGTCCTGCAGGTCCACCACCCGCCGGGTCCGGTCGGGACCGATGGCCATGGGTTCGCTCAGCGTCGGGGAGGAGGCGGTGCCGCGGTCCAGGCCGACGTACCGCTCACCGAGGAGGTCCTTGTCGATGATCGTCGCGGAGGCGTCCTCGTGGAGCGGCAGCACCTCCTCGTCGAGCAGCAGCACCACGTGGGCCTGCCCGTCCTCGACGGCCACCGACTCCACCGTCCCGACGTCCACGCCCGCCGACTTGACGAGGTTGCCCTCCTGCAGCGGGTTGGCGTCGGTGAAGACGGCGGTCAGGCGCACCTCGTCGGAGTCGTCGCCGGTCACGAGGACGACGCCGACCACGATGGCGGCGGCCACGGCCACGACGGCGAGCCGCCGCAGGCGTGACGTGACTGTGCTGGTCATCCGATCGGGCTCCCCGTCGCGTCATGGGCGCCGTCCCACGGCTGCCCGACCGCCGAGCCGGGCACCGGCTCGGACTCCTTCTCGATCGGCGGCGGGGTCACCAGGCTCTCGTTGTTCGCGAGCGGCCCGACGTTGCCGAGGATCGCCGCCCACAGGTGGCCCTGCGAGTCGTAGATCGAGAAGTTCATGCCCCAGTTGTAGAACCAGCCGACGAGCTCCGGCGTGTACGGCCGGAGGAACCCGACGGCGGGCTGGTAGGCCTCGAGCGTCTCGGTGGCCTGGGGGAACGTGCCGTGCACGGTGTCCAGCAGACCGGGTGTGCGACCGAGCAGCGCCTGCGCCGCCTCGAGCGTCGGGCGGAGCCTGCCGACCGCGGGCCGCAGGTCCTGCAGCACCGGGCTCAGGTTGCGCGCGGTCTCCGTCAGCTGCGCGGTGCCCGGCTGCAGGTCCTGCAGCAGCTCCGTCGCCGACGCACCGGCCTCGGGCACCTTCTTCAGTGTCCCGTCGGCGGTGTGCAGGGTGGAGGGCAGCTCCGCGAGGCTGTCGCTGAGGGCCTGCTGCTGGGCGGCGACCGTCGAGGAGAACGTGGTGAGCCCCTCGACGGTCCCGCGCACCGCCTCCTGCCGCTCCGTCGCCGTCTCGACCAGGTCGCGCAGCTGCGTGACGACCTGCTTGATCGCCTCGCCGTCTCGCCCGACCGCACCGAGCACCTCGCCGAGCGCGCCCACCGCCGGGCCCGCGCTGCGCAGGGTCGCGTTGAGGTCGTCCTGGCTGCCGTCCACTGTGGAGTCGAGCTGTGCGATCAGCGACGACAGCTCGACACGGGTCGGCTCGTCCAGGGCGGCGAGCACCTCGTCGACCTCGACCTGGCTGATCTCCGCCTCGAACATCGCCCCGTCCGGCATCTCCGGGTTCTCCGCGGGTCCGGGGTCGAGCGTCAGGAACCGCTCGCCGAGCGTCGAGCTCCACTCGATGTGCCCGGTCGTCCCGTCCCGCAGCGGGGCGTGGGTGTCGTCGAGACCGACGGTGACGACGGCCTTGCCGTTGCGCACCTCGATCCCGGTGACGTTGCCCGCCTCGAAGCCGTTGACGAGCACCGGCGAGCCGTAGACCAGCTGGGTCGCCGAGGTCATCACCAGCTTGACGGTGTAGTCGCCGCCCGGCCACCGCGACCAGACGAAGGCGGCGAGCAGCAGCACGACCAGGATCCAGCCGCCGACCTTGACCAGCCGCTTGCCCGGTGTCTTCACGTCGATCCCCCCGGCGGTCACTGCGCGATCGGTCCGCGCTCGAAGCCGGTGAAGAACAGCTGCGCGCCGATGACCCCGACGACGCCGGTGATGACCAGGGCGATGATCTCGGAGCGTGCCGTGTTCTGCCCGACACCCACCGAGCCACCCTTGGCGTTGTAGCCGTAGTAGCAGGCGGTGACGCCGATGAGGACCGAGATGACGAAGGCCTCGACCATCGACAGGATGATGTCCATCCTGGTCAGGAAGCTGAAGTGCACCCCGATGAAGCCACCGGGCGAGACGCTCTGGAACACGTGCACGTTCACCACGTAGTTGGTGATGTACATGATCCCGGTCGCGAGCACGAACAGGAACGGCGTGACGATCATCAGCGCCAGGATGCGGGTGCCGACCAGGTAGGCCTTGGAGTCGACCCCCATGACCTCGAGCGCGTCGATCTCGTCGTTGATCCGCATCGAGCCGAGCTCGGCGACGAGGCCGCAGCCGACCTTCGCGCCGAGGATCCAGCCCCACATCACCGCCTGCACCGTGTAGTCGGTGACGACCGAGAACAGCCCCACGTAGCTGGTGGCGCCGAGCTGGGAGAGGACGTAGTGCCCCTCCAGTGAGATCTCCGCCGCGATGAGCAGCTCCATGAAGATGATGATCGCCGCGCTGGAGGTGATCAGGATGCCGATCTGCCGCAGCACGTCGACCGGGTAGCGCAGCGCCATCGGCACCGCCAGCAGGGCCTTGGGCAGGAAGCGGCCGATCTCGCCCGCGTCCGCGAGCAGCGATCGGTCGCTGCTGTACCCGCCGAGGCCGCCTGCCCCGGCGCCCCTGCCGCTCGTCACCTTCTCCGCGGGCTCGGTGCCCGACGTGTCCTGGACCGTCACCGGAACCTCGCCCTTCATCGGTTGATCAGAACTTCGGGGAACATGCCCAGGAGGACCATGTTGCCGAGGAAGTCGAAGATCCAGGTGGCGGCGAAGCACAGCACGACCGCCTGGTTGACGGCCCTGCCGACGCCCTCCGCGCCGCCGCCGGCGTTGAGGCCCTTCTGGGCGCAGACCACGCCGATGAACAGGCCGATGACCGCCATCTTGATCACCGACCCCGCCATCTCCGGCGCGGTGAAGTTCGCCAACAGCAGGCCGAAGAAGGCACCGGGCGAGGTGTCACCGACCACGCTGGCGGAGATCAGCGCCATCAGCGTGCCGATCCCGATCGTCAGCAGGTTGAAGGCCGTGCACATCATGATGATCGAGATGACCCGCGGTAGGACCAGCGTGCGGACGATGTCGACCCCGAGCACCCGCAGCGCGTCGAGCTCCTCGCGCACCTTGCGGGCTCCCAGGTCGGCACACATCGCCGTACCCATCACACCGGCGACCGCCATGCCCGTCGTGAAGGGTGCGATCTCGCGGGCCATCGCGTAGGTGAAGAAGGTTCCCAGGCGGTTGCCGCCGCCCGCCAGCCGCAGGAAGTTGTACGCGAAGTTGCCGATGAGGAAGCCGAAGGTGCCGGCGCAGACGAAGGTCGGCAGCCAGCAGAACCGGTACATCGAGTACATCTCTTCGAACGTGTCGCGCCAGTACCCGACGGGGTTCTGCACGGCCGTCTTGATGACCGCGAACATCAGCGTGAACGTCTGGCCGATCGTCACGACCGGTGCCAGCAACGCGCTCGGCACAGCGCCCAGCACGCTCTTCCTGGGGGGCTGGGGGGCTGTCAGCACGGCCCCGCCGCTCACGGCCGGGCCTCGACGCGCTCGCGCACCCGGACGCCGCCGGGCCGCTCCGGCGCCATGCGCCGGTCGCTCGGAAGATCCCTCATGAACCTCAACTCGTTCTGCTCGGCGGGTCGTCCGACGACCGCGGGCTGGGGACGGCGGCTCGACGAGCCACCTCGGTGGGCCGTCGCGAAGCGGGGAGCTGCGCGGCCACCGGATGTCTTCGACTCAGAGCCGACGAGGTCGTTGCTCTGAACGTGTGACGGCAGTATGACGAGGCAGGCGGCGCCGGGCATCCCCTCCAGGAGGAGTCCTCCTCCTTCCTGCGAGGGGGACGGGACCTCTCCCGGGAGGGGACTCTCCGCGACCGGTCTCATCGGGTCGGCCCGGCGGTGGCGGGGGTGGCCCCGACGGGCATCTCGGGCAGCGTGTCGGGTTCGGCGGGCTCGTACTCGGCGGAGTAGCGCACGTCGGCCGCCGCGAGTCGGTCGACCAGGAAGTCCTGCCACCTCCGGCCCTTCTCCTCGGCCTGCAGCTGCGCGCGGAACGGCTCCTCGATCCGGTCCAGGACCGCGGGCCGGGCCGGCTCGATCCCGGTCACGATCCCGACGTTCCAGCCGAACCGGGTCTGCACCGGGCCGAAGACCTCCCCCAGGGGCACGGCGAAGGCCGCGTCGGCGAAGGACCTCTCGAGCTGGACCGCGGCGAGGGTGCCCAGCGCGCCACCGGCGTCGCGGGTAGCGCCGTCGGCGCTGCGCTCGCGGGCGACGTCGGCGAACGGCCTGCCCGCCCGCAGCTCGGAGACGACCGCGTCCGCGGCGGGGCGGTCCGCCACGACGATGGTGCTCAACGCCCGTCGCTCCGGCGTCGCGAGGGAGTCGCGGCGCTCCTCGAACGCCTCCGCCACCGCGGCGTCCGAGGGCGGCTGCACGTCGCGGACGACGTCGTCGAACAGCCGGGTCAGCGCGGCCTGCCTGCCGATCTCGCCGAGCACGTCCTCCTCGGTCGTGCCCGCGGCGGCGAGGGACGCGGCGAACGCGGCACGCGCCGCCTCGCCGCGACCGAAGTACTGCTCGATGTTGCGGTCGAGGACGTCGCGGGAGCTGCGCTCGGCTATCACGATGTCGCGGTCCGCCGCGGCCCGGTCGAGCACCCGGCCGAGCGCGGAGGTCTTGGCGGCGTCACGGCGGAACGCGTCCCGCGCGGCGGGGTCCTCCGGCGCGCGGAGCCCGTAGAGCACACCCAGGGTCTCCACCTCGCGGTCGACGTCCGCACCGGTGACATCGACTCCGTCGACCCGGTAGGCCACCCCGTCCGGCAGGCGGGAGGTCGCCCACCAGGTCGCGGCGCCCCCGGCCACGAGGATCACCCCCAGCACGACGGCGAGCACGAGCCGGCCCCGCCGGGA
>NZ_JACBXB010000748.1 GCF_013870575.1 Pseudonocardia pini | reverse complement strand
GCGTCGGCGCTGGCGAGCGTCCTGGCCGAGGTGCTCGCCGTGGAGCACGTCCCGACCGACCGCAACGTCTTCGACGACCTCGGCGCCGACTCGATGGTGATGACCCGGTTCTGCGCCCGGCTGCGCAGGCGGGCGGACCTGCCGTCACTCTCGATCAAGGACGTGTACGCGAACCCGACGATCTCCGGGCTCGCGACGGCCTTCGCGCCGTCGATGCCGATCGCGACACCGGCGGTCCCCGGCGGCACGGCCGGTGACGATCTCGTCCAGGCGCTGGCGCAGGTCCTGGCCGAGGTGCTCGGGACCGACCAGGTCCCGACCGAAAGCAACGTCTTCGACGACCTCGGCGCCGACTCGATGGTGATGACCCGGTTCTGCGCCCGGCTGCGCACGCGGGCGGACCTGCCGTCGATCTCCATCCGGGAGGTCTACGCCAGCCCGACGATCGCCGGGATGGCCGCCGCGGCCGCACCGGGCCCGGCGGCCCACGAGCCGCCGTCGTCCCCGCCCGCCGCGGTCACGCCGGTGCGGCACAGCACCGTCGGCTACTACCTCACCGGGTTCCTGCAGCTGCTGGTGTTCGTGGGGTACGTCAGCGCCGCCGGCATCGTCATGGACCGGGCCTACACGTGGATCGAGACGAGCACCTCCCTGCTCCAGACCTACCTGCGCTCGGTCGAGGCCGGGGCGGGAGCGTTCCTCGCGCTGTGCCTGCTGCCGATCATCGTGAAGTGGGTGCTGATCGGGCGCTGGAGGGAGACGGAGATCCCGGTCTGGAGCCTGCGGTACTTCCGGTTCTGGCTCGTGAAGACCCTGGTGCGCGGCAACCCGATCGCGCTGCTGATGGTCGGTTCGCCGGTCTACACGCTCTACCTGCGCGCCCTCGGCGCGAAGATCGGGAAGGACGTCGTGATCCTCACCCGCAACCTCCCGGTCTGCGCCGATCTGGTGACGATCGGCTCGGGCACGGTGATCCGCAAGGACGCGCTGCTGAACGGCTACCGCGCCCACGCCGGGAGGATCCAGACCGGGCGGGTCACGCTGGGCCGCGACGTCGTCGTCGGGGATCGGAGCATCCTCGACATCGGCACCGCGATGGGCGACGGTGCGCAGCTCGGCCACGCCTCCTCGCTGCACCGCGGGCAGAGCGTCCCGGCGGGTCGGAGCGCGCACGGCTCGCCCGCGGTCCCCACCGACACCGACTTCCGCGCCGTGCCGGGCGTGCGGGTCCGCGCGCTGCGCAAGACCGGCTACGTGACGAGCCAGCTGGTCAAGCTGTTCGGGATCTACCTGCCGCTCGGCTTCGGCGGCCTGTTCCTCCTGGTCAACGCGGTGCCGCGGTTCAAGGAGCTGTTGCTGCCGGGCGCGCTGGGCCACACCACCACGTCGTTCTACCGGGAGGCCCTGGCCGAGTCGGCGATCATCGTGTTCGGCGGCCTGGCCGTGGGGCTGCTGGTCGTCCTCACCCTGCCCCGGCTGATGGCGGTGTTCGTCCGGCCGGACCGCGTCTACCCGGTCCACGGATGGCGCTACTCGCTGCACCGCACCGTCACCCGGCTGACGAACGTGAAGATCTTCGTCTACCTCTTCGGCGACAGCTCCTTCGTCACCGGCTACCTCTACCTGCTGGGCTACGACCTCGGCAAGGTCGAGCAGACCGGCTCGAACTTCGGCATGGCCGTCGCCCAGGAGACGCCGTACCTCGCCACGATCGGGCGCGGCACCGTCGTCGCGGACGGGCTCTCGGTGAACAACGCCGACTTCTCCAACACCTCGTTCCGGACCTCCCGGATCGCCATCGGCGGCGACAACTTCCTCGGCAACGCCATCGCCTACCCGATCGGCGGCCGCACCGGCGACGACTGCCTGCTCGCCACCAAGGTCGCGGTGCCGATCGACGGGCCGGTCCGCCAGGGCGTGGGGCTGCTCGGGTCCCCGGCCTTCGAGATCCCCCGCACGGTCCAGCGGGACCGGGTCCTGGAGATCGACCTGCGCGAGCGCCGGACGCGGCTGCGCCGCAAGAACCTGCACAACCTCGTCACCATCGGCCTCGCCCTCGTGGTCCGGTGGGGCCACGTGCTCGGGCTGCTGCTGCTCGGGCTGCTGGCCCTCGACCACTTCCACGACTTCGGGCCGATCGCCTTCGGTGCGGAGCTGGTGGGCAGCCTGCTGTTCACGATCCTGTGGTTCACGCTGTGGGAGCGGCTGATCGTGGGCTTCCGCCGGCTCCGCCCCAGGTCCTGCTCGATCTACGACCCGGACTTCTGGCGCCACGAGCGCTACTGGAAGCTCGTGGTCCCGCCGATGGAGAAGCTGCTCGGCGGCACGCCGTTCAAGAACGTGGTCGCGCGGATGCTCGGGGTCCGGATGGGCCGCCGCGTCTTCGACGACGGCATCGGGCTGACCGAGCGCACGCTGACCGCCATCGGCGACGACTGCACGCTCAACTTCGGCACGACGATCCAGTGCCACTCGCAGGAGGACGGCGCCTTCAAGTCCGACCGCACCACGCTCGGTGCGGGGGTGACGCTCGGCGTCGGCGCCTTCGTCCACTACGGCGTCTCCATCGGTGACGGCGCCGAGATCGCCCCCGACTCCTTCGTGATGAAGGGCGAGGAGGTGCCTGCGGGGGCGCGGTGGGGCGGCAACCCGGCAGGCGAGATGGCCGGTCCGCCGATGCCCCTCGCGCCGATGCCGTCCGTGCCG
>NZ_JACBXB010000747.1 GCF_013870575.1 Pseudonocardia pini | reverse complement strand
ACTCGGCTGAGCGGGTCCGACCAGCCGTCGCGCGCGGGTGGACGAGTGGGGTACCCCGTTCGGGTGATGACCGCGGCGGAGGCCCGGACCCGCCGTTCGGCCCTCCCGGCCGGAGGCGCACAATCGCACCCACTCGGGGGTGTGTCGGTCGGGTGCCGGCGTGCCGGGTGGCACGAGTTCACCGTCCCGGGTGACCCCGATGGGGTGGACGGTGGCGTCCGGCGGCGGCTCCGGCTAGTAGCGTTCGAGCGCCCCCACGGGTGTGGGATTGCGGCGAGAGAGGACAGTCGAGCAGCATGCGCCTTGCGGTCATTCCCGGCGACGGCATCGGGCCGGAGGTCATCGACGAGGCCCTGAAGGTCTTGAACGAGGTCTCCCCGGACGTCGAGACGACGACCTACGACCTGGGCGCGGCCCGGTGGCACTCCACCGGCGAGCTGCTGCCCGAGACGGTCCTCACCGAGCTCCAGCAGCACGACGCGATCCTGCTCGGCGCGGTCGGCGACCCGTCGGTCCCGAGCGGCATCCTCGAGCGCGGCCTGCTGCTGCGCCTGCGGTTCGAGCTGGACCACCACGTGAACCTGCGGCCTGCCCGGCTGTACCCCGGCGTCCGCGGCCCGCTGTCCGGCAACGCCGAGATCGACATGGTCGTCGTGCGCGAGGGCACCGAGGGGCCGTACGTCGGCACCGGCGGCCTGCTCCGCAAGGACACCCCGCACGAGATCGCGACCGAGGTCAGCACCAACACGGCCTTCGGGGTCGAGCGCGTGGTCCGGGACGCCTTCGCCCGCGCCGAGCGCCGCCCGCGCAAGCACCTCACGCTGGTGCACAAGACCAACGTGCTGACCTTCGCGGGCCGGCTGTGGTCGCGGATCGTGGAGGAGGTGTCGCTGGAGCACCCGGACGTGTCCGTCGCCTACCAGCACGTCGACGCCACCACGATCCACCTGGTCACCGACCCGGGCCGGTTCGACGTGATCGTCACCGACAACCTGTTCGGCGACATCCTCACCGACCTCGCGGCCGCGGTCACCGGCGGCATCGGCCTCGCGGCCAGCGGCAACCTCGACGCGAGCGGTCGCAACCCGTCGATGTTCGAGCCGGTGCACGGCTCGGCGCCGGACATCGCGGGCCAGGGCATCGCGGACCCGACCGCGGCCGTGCTGTCCGTCGCCCTGTTGCTGGACCACATCGGCCAGCGGGAGAGCGCCCGACGGGTGGAGGCCGCGGTGGCCTTCGACCTCGCGACCCGGGACCACAGCGCCACCGGGCACACGCAGGCGATCGGCGACCGGCTCGCCGCGCTCGTCTCGAGCCGGGACGTGACCCCGGTGAACTCCGACATCTGAGCCGGCCACGAGAGGCGCTCCCGGTGCGCGGGGGCGCCTCTCGCGTACGCGGTGCCGAAACGTTATGGCAGGGAAGCCTTACCTTCGGGTATACACATCCGGTGCCCCTCACCCGTCGCCTCGCGGCCGCTCTGCTCGCGGCCGCCGCCACCGTCCTCGCGGGCTGTGCCGCCGAGACCGCCCCCACCGAGACCCCGGCCGGTGCTGCGCCCGCCGCGGACGCCTACCCGGTCACCATCGAGCACAGGTTCGGCAGCGCCACCATCCCGGCCGCGCCCCAGCGCGTCGTGTCCCTCGGCTACACGGAGCAGGACGCGATCCTGGCCTTCGGCGTGGTGCCCGTCGGCGTCCGGTACGCCTTCGGTCCCCAGGACGACGTCTTCTTCCCCTGGGCGGACCAGGCGGCGGGCGGCGCGCAGCCGACCATCCTGCCCCGGGAGGCGGTGGACCCCGAGGCCGTCGCGGCGCTGAGACCCGACCTGATCATGGCGATCACCGCGGGGCTGGAGCAGAACGAGTACGACGTGCTGAGCCGGATCGCCCCCGTGGTCGTGCCGCCGAAGGACTATGTCGACTTCGGGGTGCCGTGGCAGGTGCAGACCCGGGTCACCGGGCAGGCGCTCGGCCAGACGGCGAGGGCCGACGAGCTGGTGCGGCAGGTCGAGGCGAGGTTCGCCGAGGTCAAGGCGGCGAACCCCGGCCTGGTGGGCAAGACCCTCGCGCTGTCCGGCCCCTCCTCCGACGGCCAGTACCCCTTCCACGCCACGGACGACACGCGCACCCGGTTCTTCGGCGAGCTCGGCATGGTCGTCCCGCCCGAGCTCGACGCCGTCGCGGGCGACCGGTTCTACGGCTACCTGTCCCGCGAGCAGGCGTCGATGCTGGACCAGGACGTGCTGGTCCTCCAGTCCGGCTCGGCCGAGGAGAGGGCGGCGATCGAGGCCGACCCGATCCTGGCGGCCGTGCCGGTGGTCGCCGAGGGACGGTCACTGTTCATCGAGGGCGCGGACTACGACGCCCTGCAGTTCGCCAGCGCCCTCTCCCTGCCGTACCTGCTCGACGGCTTCGTCCCCGAGCTGAGGGCGGTGGCCGGAGCGTGACGATCGCACGTTTCGTGCTGTCAGCGGGGTGAGATCGCCGGTTGGGTGCGGTCGGTGGGTCAAGATCGCACGTTTCGTGCTGTCAGCGCGGCACGATCGCGAGTTGCGTGCATCCGCCCCTTCAAGATCGCACGTTTCGTGCTCCCAGCGCGGCACGATCGCGAGTCGGGTGCGTTCAGTGCTGTCGGCGCCGCGTTCCGAGCACCCGGCTTGCGATCATGGAGCGCCGTCGCGAACCCGCAGCGTCGCCTCGACCACC
>NZ_JACBXB010000746.1 GCF_013870575.1 Pseudonocardia pini | reverse complement strand
GTCCGCCCGGCACTCGGCGCAGATCGAGGCGGCGGCGGCGCTCGGCGCGGGCACCGAGCCCACCGGTCGGTATGCGGTGGTCGTCGAGGCCGCGGGCTCCACGGGCTCGTTCGCGCAGGCGATCCGGTTCGCCCAGCGCGGCGGCCGGATCGCGCTGGTCGCCCTCCCGTGGGAGCCCCTGCAGGTGACGCAGGCTGCGGTGCTGAAGGAGGTCACGATCGTGCCCGCGATCTACTACGGACACCACGAGGGCACGGACGAGTTCGCCGAGTCGGCGGCGCTGCTGGCGCGGCACCCCGAGATCGCGCCCGCCCTCGTCACGCACCGGTTCGGGTTCGACGACGCGGCCGAGGCCTTCCGGGTCGCGGCGGAGCGCTCCGCGGGGTCGATCAAGGTGCACTTACTGCCCTGAGGCACTGGTTCCTGACCGCACGTTTCGTGCTCTCAGCGCTGTCCACACCGCGCTGAGTGCACGCAACTCGTGATCATGCAGCGCTGTGAGCACGAAACGTGCGATCTTGAACCGCACTCCGCGCCGGGCGAAGGCTCAGGGCTGGCCGGGGTTGAGGGCCACGAACAGGCCCTCGGCCTCGGCGCAGAGCGTGTCCCCGTCCTCGAGCGTGCCGCGGATCAGCCGCTTGCGGCCCTCCTCGCTCACGATCCGCGCCTCGATCCGCAGCTGCTTCTCGATCGGCGTGATGCTGCGGAAGTCCACGTGCAGGTACGCGGTCCGGGCCGGCTTGCGGCCGCCCGTGTTGGACAGCCTGCCCATGATCTCGTCGAACAGCAGCGGGATCGCCCCACCGTGCACGGCACCGTTCCCGCCCAGGAAGTAGCGCCCGTAGGTGACGTGCCCCGCGGCGTGCACGGTGTCCCGCTCGGTCACGAACAGCTGCGGGGACATCGTCTGGGCGCGGCCGGGGTACGCGGACAGGTGCCCGGTGAGCTGCTCCCGCTCACCCACCTCGTAGGGCTCGAGGCGGGCCGACAGCTCGGTGAAGGTCTTGGTCATCTCCGCCACGAGGTCGGCGGGCGGCGCGGCCGCCGTGACCCGGTCGAGCAGCACCCGCAGCTCGTCGACCATCTCGACGAAGCCCTCCGGCGGGACGGGGGCCCGGCCTCGGTGGGGCCCCCAGCGCTGGTCGTCGAGACCCGCGGGGGTGCCGCGGTCGGCTGAGCTGTCGGTCGGGCTCACGGATGGGTCCTCCGGGTCGGTCTGGTCGGACATGGCGAACGGGCGCCGGGATCGCCGCGCCGCCCGCGCGAATCCGGAGAAAGTCCTGATCCGAGCGACCAAAGTTGACAGGGTTCTCCCTGAGAGGGGCCGACATGCCGAATCCCGCCGAGACCGGGCAGTGGGATCCGACCTTCCCGTTGCCGGACGTCGCCGTGCACACCCACCTCCTGCCCGACGGCACCGTGCTCGCCTGGGGCAGGCGCCCGGACCCGGGGGGCGGGATGCACCAGGTCACGACCGCGCCCTTCCGCTGGGACCCGGCCACCGGCACGTCGAGCCCGGTGCCGGGCCCCACCCGCGCGGACGGCACCCCGGTGAACCTGTTCTGCTCCGGCCACGCCTTCCTGCCCGACGGCAGGCTGCTCGTCGCGGGTGGCCACCGGATCGACGGCGACGGGCTGGACCAGGCCTGCACCTTCGACCACGCGACGGGCACGTGGTCGCCACTGCCGGTGCTGCGCAGCCCCCGGTGGTACCCCACCGTCACCACGCTGGCCGACGGCCGCGCGCTCGTGCTCTCCGGCAGCCGTGTCGACGGCGCGGGCATGTCCCCCGAGCCGGTGCCGGAGGTGTGGGACGGCGGCTGGCAGGACCTCGTGGACTTCCAGGGGCTGCCGCTCTACCCGCGGATGCACGTCGCACCCGACGGCCGGGTCGCGATGGTCGGCACGAACGCCCAGACCTTCCTGCTCGACGTCGCGGCGAACGCCTGGAGCCCGCCGGTCGCCGCCCGCGCGGCGGGGGAACGCCAGTACGCCCCGTCGGTGCAGCTCGACCCCGGCCGGGTCCTGTACGTCGGCGGCGGGAACGACGCGGGGTCGGAGCTCCCCGCCGCGGCCTGCGAGATCCTCGACCTGCGGACGGACCCGCCGGTCTGGCGCCCGGCCGCGCCGATGCACCGGCGCCGCAGGCACCACAACGCGACCCTGCTGCCGGACGGGACGGTCCTCGTCACGGGAGGCACCGGCGGGCCCGGGTTCAACGACCTCGCGCCGGGCGCGCCCGTCCACGCCGCCGAGCTCTACGACCCGGCGACGGACAGCTGGACGCTGCTCGCGGAGGAGTCCGTGGACCGCTGCTACCACGCCACGGCCCTGCTGCTGCCGGACGGCACGGTGCTCAGCGCGGGCGGTGGGGAGTTCGTGATCGGGCCGGACCCGAACCCGCCCGCGGAAACCCACCGAGACGCTCAGGTGTTCCGACCGCCCTACCTGTTCCGCGGGCCGCGGCCGGAGATCACGGACGCGGCGGACAGCGTGCCGCAGGCCGGGGCGCTCACCGTGACCACCGCGGCGCCGGTCGTGCGCGCCACCCTCCTGCGGCTGGGCTCGGTGACCCACGCCTTCGACGAGAACCAGCGCTACGTGCCGCTGACCTCGGTGCCCGCCGGGACCACGCTGACCGCGCAGCTGCCCACGGAGAGCACGGCACCGTGGGGGGTGTCGTGCCTGGTCGGGGCCCTGCTCGCGATCGGGATC
>NZ_JACBXB010000745.1 GCF_013870575.1 Pseudonocardia pini | reverse complement strand
ACCCGCCGTCCCGCCCGGGGTGCGGGACCTGACCGACCGCGAACGCGAGGTCGTGGCGCTCGTCGGCCGCGGGATGACGAACCGGGAGGTGGCCGCCGAGCTGTACGTGACCGACAAGGCCGTCGAGTACCACCTCGGCAACGTCTACGCGAAGCTCGGGATCCGGTCGCGCCGGAACCTTCGCGACCTGGTGGCCCACTAGGGACTTTCCCCAGGGACTTCGGCGCCCGTTCCGAGCACGCTTCGAGTCATGGGAGATCGCGGGTCGCGGCGAGGGGCCGCAGCCGCAGACAGGAGACACAGCCATGACCGCGCTCGGTGACACGATCCGGATCGACGACCGGACCGTCCTGGTCCTCGGCCAGGAGCTGGACGTCGCGAAGGACCAGCCGGACGTCGCCAACGCCCTCGTGCACCGGGTCGGGGACACCCTCGTCCTGGTCGACACCGGCGTGACGACGGGGTTCCGGGCCGCGCTGAAGGCGGCGACCGCGACGGTCGGCCCCTGGACCCGGGCGCTGGTCCTGACCACCCACGGCCACCCCGACCACGTCGGCAACAACGACCTGGCCGACGAGCTGGGCGTGCCCGTCGAGCACTACGTCCCGGCCCGGGACCTCGACCAGATGCGGGACCCGGCGCCGTACTGGGTGCACTCGTTCTCCCGGCTGCCCGGGGTGGTCCCGCTGGTGGCGCCGCCGTCGCTGGCAGGCACCAAGGTCGCGTCGCTGTTCCAGCCGATGCTCCCGTTCGGCGCCACCACCCGCACCTACGAGGAGCGGCCGCTGGAGCGGATCCGGATCGGCTCGGCCCGCTTCACCGGCTGGACCTTCCTCGACGGCGCGGTCCGCGTCCTGCGCACCCAGGGACACTGCGCCGGCCACGTGATCGTGCACCTCCGCGATGTCGGCCTGCTGCACCTCTCCGACGAGGCGAACGGCCCCTGCGGGGTCATGGCGGACGCCGACCAGCTCAAGATCCAGACCACGCTCGGGGCCGCCGCGACCCTGTTCGAGGAGGGCGAGGCGCGCATCCTCACCGACGGCCACACCTTCGAGGTCAAGGACCGGGAGACCGCGCAGTCCTACCTGGACGGGATGCTGGACCAGGTCACGGCCCTGACCGAGGCCGCGCTGGCGATCACGAAGGAGGGCACCCCGATCCGGGGCAGCGCCTTCACCACCCGGTACGCAGACACCGTCGCGGAGCTGGGGATCGGCGGGGCCAACCCCAACGCGATGTTCACCGGGATGATGGCGGTCAACACCCTGCGGGAGATCGGGCTGCGCCCCCAGAGCACCAAGGCGGACGCCGAGTGGTCCCGGCCGGCGCTCACGAACCCCGCCCCGGTCGCGGGGATGCCCCGCGGGCTGAGGCTGCTCCCCGCCGCCGCCGCGATGGTGGCCTGGAGGATCCAGGGGCGCGACAGGTGAACCCCCGCAGATGGCTCGTCCTGGTCGCCATGACCGGGTCGCTGTCGATGATCATGCTGGACCAGACCGTGGTCTCGGTGGCACTGCCGACCATGGCCCGCGAGCTGCCGCTGACCCCGCACGGCCAGCAGTGGGTGGTCAACGCCTACGTACTCGCCCTCGCCGCGCTCGTCGCGTTGGGCGGGCGGGCCGCGGACGTCCTCGGCCGCCCGCGCGCCTTCCAGGTCGGGGTGAGCCTGTTCTTCCTGGCCTCAGCCGGGTGCGCGTTCTCCTGGGACACGACGTCGATCATCGTGTTCCGAGCCCTGCAGGGGGTCGGCGCCGCGTTGATGATGCCGGTGTCCGCGACGATCGTGATGGCGGCGTTCCCCGCGGCCGAGCGCGGCAAGGTGATGGCCCTCTACGCCGGGATCAGCCAGGTGTTCCTGGCGCTGGGCCCGCTGGTCGGCGGGCTGCTCACCGAGTACGTGACGTGGCGGGCGGTGTTCCTGCTCAACGTCCCCGTCGGGCTCGCGACGCTCGTGCTCGTCGCGATGGCGAAGGTGGAGAACCGGCCGGTACCGGGCGCCCGCGTGGCCCCGCTCGACGCCGCGCTGATCGTCCTCGGCCTCGCCCTGGTCACCCTCGGCATCCAACAGCTCGCGGGCTGGGGCCCGGTCGCGCTCGTGGCGCTGGCCGCGGGTGTCGCCCTGACCGGGTGGTTCGTCCTCCGGCAGCTGCACTCCGCGGACCCGCTGGTGCACCTGCGGCTGTTCGCCGACCGCGGCTTCACCGGGGACTCGGTGGTGATGGGCCTGGTCCAGTTCGGACTGCTCGGCGTGGTGCTCTACAGCTCGATCTACCTGCAGGAGCTGCTCGGCTTCGGCCCCATGGCCGCGGGTCTCTCCGCGTTGCCGCTGATCCTCCCGCTCACGCTGGCCGCGCAGGTCGGCGGGCGCTGGTTCGACGCGGTCGGGGTCCGCGCCCCCACCCTGGTGGGCATGACGCTGTGCACGGTCGGCGTCGTCGGCTGGCTGGTCGCGCTGCCCGCCCTGTCCTACCCGTGGCAGGTGCCCGGGATGGTGCTCGTCGGGGTCGGGCTCGGGCTGACCCTGTCCCCCACCACCACCGACGCCCTCGGCCGGTTCCCGGACGCCGAGCGCAGCCAGGCCTCCGGCGTGGTGCAGAGCGTGCGGCAGCTCGGCGGCACCCTGGGCATCGCGGTCATCGGCGGGGTGGTCCTCGGCCTCGGCCCGGACCTGCCCGGGCGCACCGGCACCGCGGAGGCCATCGCCACGGCGGCGACG
>NZ_JACBXB010000744.1 GCF_013870575.1 Pseudonocardia pini | reverse complement strand
GGTCGCGTGGGCCGCCTGTTCGCCGTTCTCGTGGCGGCGGCCGTGGTGGTCGGCGGGGCCTTCCTGGTCATGCAGGCGCTCGGCCAGAGCCCATCGAACCCGGGCGGCTCCACCTCCACCCGCCCCGCGTCGAGCGGCGGGTCCTCCGGTTCGGGACTGACCGGCTCGGCCTTGGTGACCTGGTCGATCGGGGTGGAGTACTACACCGCCACGATCAGCGTGGACCCGACGTCCGGCATCGCCGAGGTGACGGTGGAGAACTCGCCGATGGGGACCTACCAGATCCGCCAGGACCTCAGCTACGACGCGGCCACCGGCCGCTACGTGGGCTCCGACGTGCGGGACCCGGACACCGGCCGGGCCGTGTCGTTGTCCGTCTACGAACCGGACATCTTCGTCCTCGGGCCGGGCACGGGCGGTCTGCGCACCGTGGTGCAGGTCTGCGGCTCGACGACCTGCTACCAGGCGACCACGACGCCACTGTGACCGCGGTCGCAGCCCCGCCGTTCAGACCTCGTCCGGGGAGCCGGCGGACTCCCGTGTCCCACGGTGGCGTGCGGTTCGGGATGCCGCGCCAGTTCGGCGTCGGTGCAGTCCAGCTAGGCCACGACCAGGGTCTGGCCCGGCATGATGATGTTCGGGTTGCCCGCCAGCGCGGGGTTCTTCGCCAGCAGGTCCTTCCAGTTCGCCAGGCCGTGGGCGGAGGCGATCTTGCCGAGCGTGTCGCCGGACTTCACGGTGTAGGTGCCGCCCGCGGGCGCGCTCAGGTACTGGCGCGCCGGGGAACGGACCGGCTCCACGGCGGGGGCCGGGGCCGCCTCGGCGGGCGCGGAGCGTGGCGTGGGACCGCCGGACGCGCCGATCTTCTTCGAGCAGCTGGGCCAGGCGCCCCAGCCCTGCCCGGCGAGGACCTTCTCGGCGACGACGATCTGCTCCTCGCGGGTGGCCTGGTGAGCCACCGGCGCGAACTGGCCGCCGCCGAACGCCGTCCACGTGGAGCGGGTGAACTGCAGCCCGCCGGAGAACCCGTTGCCGGTGTTGATCGCCCAGTTCCCGCTGCTCTCGCACTGGGCGAGGCGGTCCCACGTGGCGTCGGTGGCCGCGTTCGCCGCGGGCGCGACGGCGACCAGCGGGACACCGGCGACCGCACCGGCGATCGCGGTACGGGCGATCGTGCGTCCGGCGGTGGACGGCTTGCGGTGCTTGCCGCGATAACGGGCCATGGCGAGCGTCTCTCCGCGGCGCGTGCGGAATGTCGTCGGTCTCCCGACTTCGGCGGGTGGGTGGCCGCCTCTTCCGTTCCCTGTCCCGCTCGTGCTTCGGGGACCGGTACCGCCGGACAGGGAGCGCGCTGCGGTTCCGGGGCCCGCCGGCAATGGGGGAGTCCTGCGGGCCGACGGGGACGGTACGGGCGGTCGGTCGAGCGCGAAAGCGCAGGCGGGCGCGTGTCCCAAGATCGACTTCAATCTCCCCGTGATCTGTGGTAGATCGCGTATCCGCTGGTCATGCACCCGTATAACGGGACGGATACGGCACGATTCGAGTGCGACATGGTTGTACTGCTGTGATTCAGATCACACACATTCGGGACCCTGGGAGCGGTCTGCGTCACCCCGGACGTAGGGTCGCAGGTGTGGAACTGACCCATGTCGACGCCGCGGGTGCGGCCCGGATGGTCGACGTCTCGGAGAAGGTCCCGACGGCCCGTACCGCCGTGGCCACCGGGGTCTTCCGGACCACCGCCGAGGTGCTCGACCTCCTGCGCCGCGACGGTCTGCCGAAGGGGGACGCGCTCGCCACGGCCCGGATCGCCGGGATCATGGGGGCCAAGCGCACCCCGGACCTCGTGCCGCTCTGCCATCCGATCGCACTGTCCGGCGTCACCCTGGACCTGGAGCCGGGCGAGGCCGAGGTGCGGATCACCGCCACGGTGCGCACCACGGACCGCACCGGTGTGGAGATGGAGGCCCTGACCGCCGTCACGGTGGCCGGGCTGACCCTGCACGACATGGTCAAGGCCGTGGACCCCGCCGCCACGCTCGACGCCGTCCGCGTGGAGCGCAAGGAGGGCGGCAAGACGGGCCCGTGGCAGCGACGTGAGGACGGACAGGGTGGGTAGGACGGCCCGCGTGGTGACGGCGTCGAACCGCGCCGCGCAGGGCGTCTACCCGGACCGCGGCGGGCCGATCATCGCGGAATGGTTGCGCGCCAAGGGATACGCCACCGAGGACCCCGCGGTCGTACCGGACGGCGAGCCGGTGGCCGAGGCACTGCGCGCGGCGGTGGCCGCGGGTGCGGACGTGGTGATCACGACCGGCGGCACCGGCATCTCCCCCACCGACGCGACGCCGGAGGTCACCCGCGCCCTGTTGGACTACGAGGTCCCGGGCCTGGCCGACGCGATCCGCGCCCACGGGGCCCCGAAGGTGCCCACGGCCGTGCTCTCCCGCGGCCTCGCGGGCGTGGCCGGGCGGACGCTCGTGGTGAACCTGCCCGGCTCCACCGGCGGGGTGAAGGACGGACTGGCCGTGCTCGACCCGATCCTCGACCACGCCGTCGACCAGCTGCGCGGAGGAGACCACTGATGGAACCGAGAGTGCTGCGCGCCGTCGTGACCGAGGAGGCGCTCGACGTCGACGAGCACGCCCGCCTGGTCGACGACGCCGCCGCGGGAGCGGTCGTGACCTTCGCGGGCGTCGTCCGCGACCACGACGGCGGACGGTCG
>NZ_JACBXB010000743.1 GCF_013870575.1 Pseudonocardia pini | reverse complement strand
TCGGCGCCCTCGGCCTGCTCGTGGGCATGGCCACGCTGTCCGGCGCCGCCGTCGTCGGGTCGCTGGTGCTCGCGACCCTCGGCGGCACGTGCTGGCTGTGGTGCAGCGGCGCGGTGCCGCAGCGCCTGCCCTGACTCAGGACTTGGCGACCGCCGGTCGTTCCAGGCCGAGGTGGTCCCGCAGGGTGGTGCCGCGGTACTCGCGCCGGAACAGGCCGCGGGCCTGCAGCTCGGGCACCACGAGGCGGGTGAAGTCCTCGACCGAGCCCGGGGCGAAGGCGGGCATGATCACGAACCCGTCCGCCCCGCCGCCGGTGTACCAGCGCTCCAGCTCGTCCGCGACCGTCCTCGGCGAGCCGACGAGCATCGGGAACGACAGGCTGGCCGCGTACTCCACGGCCAGCTCGCCGAGGGTGATCCCGCGCTCGATCGCGTGCCCGATCACGTACTCGAACCGGCCCTTGCTGCCCCGCAGCTCCGCCCGGACGTCCGGCACGGGGCCGTCGACGGGGTGCGCCGAGAGGTCGTAGTTCATCGACGCGGACATGAAGGTCAGCCCGGCGACGGGGTGGACCAGCGCCCGCAGCTCCTGCTCCAGGGCCCGGGCCTCGGCGTCGGTCTCGGCGACGATCGGCATCACGCCCGGCAGCACCTTCACCGCGTCCGCGGAACGGCCCGCGGCCTCGACGTCCGCCCGGAAGCCGCGGCGGAAGTCCTGGGCCCGCTCCAGGGTCGGCGCCACCGCGAACACGACCTCGGCGGTCCGCGCCGCCACCGCCTTGAACGTGCCCGAGGCGCCCGCCTGCACGATCACCGGCCTGCCCTGCGGGGACCGCGGCAGCGTGAGCGGACCGGCCACCCGGAACCACTCGCCGACGTGGTCGGCGCGGCGGACCCGGGTGGGGTCGACGTAGGTCGAGCCCTCGCGGTCGAGCACCACGGCGTCGTCCGCCCAGGTGTCCCAGAGCTCGAGGACGGTGTCGAGGAACTCCGCGGCCCGGTCGTAGCGGGTGGCGTGGTCGAGGTGGGCGTCCCGGCTGAAGTTGCGGGCCTCGCCGTCGCTCACCGAGGTGACCGCGTTCCAGGCCGCGCGCCCCTCGCTGACGTGGTCGAGCGTCGAGAACGCCCGGGCCACGTGGAAGGGCTCGGAGTAGGTCGTCGACGCCGTGCCCGCCAGCCCGATCCGCTCGGTGGCCCCGGCGAGCGCGGTGAGCAGCACGGCCGGGTCGCGGTGCACGTTGACCCGGGTGCGCAGCACCTCGTCCGGGGTGCCGCCGTAGACGTCGTCCACGGCGAGCTTGTCCGCGAGGAACGCCAGGTCGAACCGCGCCTCCTCGGCCACCCGGACGAGGTGGCGGAACAGCGCGACGTTCGCCCCGGCATCCATCCCGGAGCGGGGGTGTCGCCAGCCGCCCGCGTGCACCCCCGACTCGCTCAGATACAGCGCGAGGTGCATCACGGGGCCGCCGGGGCCAGGTCCTGCACGCTGTCGGCCACGGCGACGTCCTGCCGGAGCACGCCGTAGGCCCGGTAGTTGTCCGCGACCTGCTGGATCTGGCCGATCAGCTCCTGGTCCAGCGGGACGAGCGTCCGGTTCGCCCGCACCGCCATCAGGTCGGCCACGGCGGCCGGACGCTGGGTCAGCTTCGTGTAGATCGCGGCGGTCTCGGCGGGGTGGTCGACCGCCCACTGCACGGCCTGGCCGTAGCGGGCCACGAAGTCCGTCATGGCCTGCGTCTTGCCCGCGTCCTCCAGGGCGGTGGTGCTCGCGTCGAGGAAGGTCAGGCCGGGGGCCAGGCCGTCGGGCCCGCGCAGCACCCGCGCGCCCTGCTCCTGCTCGGCGACCGCGGTGTACGGGTCCCACGTGGACCAGGCGTCGATCGCGCCCGACGACATCGCGGCGGCCGCGTCGACCGGCTGCAGGAAGCTGACCGTCACGTCCTTGTCGGTCAGCCCGGCCTCCTTGAGCGCCTGCAGGAGCAGGTAGTGGCCCACGGAGCCCTGGGTGGTGGGGGAGACCGTCCTGCCCTTGAGGTCGGCCACCGACTGGATCGGCGAGTCCTTCGGCACGACGATCGACAGGCCGTACTGCTGCGGCACCTGCGTCGCGGCGACGATCTTGATGTCGTCCGTCGACGAGAGCGCGGTCAGGGTGGGGGCGTCGCCCGCCACGCCGATGTCGATCGCGTCCCCGCGCAGGGCCTCGAGGACCGGGGCGGCGGCGGGGAACTGGGCCCACTCCAGCGTGTAGGGCGCACCGTTCATGGCGCCCGAGGCCTCCATCAGGGCCTGCTGGATGCCGGCCTGGTCCCCGACCTTCAGCGTGACGGTGGCCAGGTCGACCGGGCCGTCGGAGGCCG
Organism: Pseudonocardia pini; assembly: GCF_013870575.1. Lineage (GTDB taxonomy): Bacteria > Actinomycetota > Actinomycetes > Mycobacteriales > Pseudonocardiaceae > Pseudonocardia > Pseudonocardia pini. Next base: position 368 of record NZ_JACBXB010000743.1, on the reverse strand, counting down.
TGCCCCCGGACGAGCAGGCGGCGAGGCCGAGGGTGGCCGCGGCGAGGACGGCGGTCAGCAGGCGCTTCACGAGGACTCCGGGTCGATCAGGGGGGTGAGGGAGGGGAGGTTCACGACGATCCCCTCCTGGGTGCTGCGGGAGATCACGACCACGGCCGGGTGGTCCGGGTCCGGGTTCTCCTCGCGGTGGGGGACGAACGGCGGCACGAAGATGTAGTCGCCGGGCTCGGTCTGCAGGGCGACCTCGCCGGTGCCGTCGTGGAAGACGAACCGGGGGGTCCCGCTGACGATGTAGATCGAGGTCTCGGCCTCGCCGTGGTGGTGGTCGCCGGAGTTCGTGGCGGGCGCGACGTGCGTCTCGCCGGTCC
>NZ_JACBXB010000742.1 GCF_013870575.1 Pseudonocardia pini | reverse complement strand
TCGGGTCGGCCGCCGAGGGTGCGGAGCTGCTCGCGCCGATGCGGGCGGTCGCGAGCCCGCTGATGGACACGGTCGGCGACCTGCCGTACGCCGCGATCGACGCCGTGCACATGGACCCGACCGACCCGATGCCCATGTGGGACAGGGGGACCTCGCTCGCCGAGCTGTCCGTGGACACCGTCGAGACGCTGCTGGCGCACGCGGGCGCGGAGAGCGGGACGCCGCTGGCCATGGTGGAGCTGCGGCTGCTCGGCGGGGCGATCGCGCGCAGGCCCGAGGTGCCCAACGCGGTCTCCGGCCGGGACGCGGCGTACTCGGTCTTCACCGTCGGCGTGCCGGTGGGCCCGGAGCCCCATCTCGTGCCCGCGGCGAGCGCCGCCCTCGTGGAGGCGTTGCGCCCCTGGTCCGCCGCGGGCGGCCTGGTGAACCTGCTCGGGCAGGCCTCGCCCCGCCGGGTCGGCGCCCTCTGGTCCCCGGTCGACCGCGCCCGGCTCGTCGACACCGCCCGCCGGTACGACCCGGAGGGCACGTTCGCCACCAACGTCGTCATCGGCTGATCCACGGGGGAGGGTCGGCAGCCCGGGTGACACGAGTGGACGGCGTGTGAGCTGCCCGGAACGATGGGGGTCCCGGCACGAGGAAGGGCAGGACCGCCATGGCCATCTCCAGTGAGGATCCGACCGCCGAAGCCCGCGAGGCCCGCACCCGGGCCACGCAGGTGCGGGGTACCAGGGTGTGGGGCTTCGGCGGCCCCACCTCGGGCACCGGCTCGCACGACGGGCAGAGCGCGCTCAAGCTCCACCGCGGCATCTCGGTGCTCGCCTTCCTGCTGTGCGTCCTGGTCGTGGTCGTGTTCATCCTGGACGGCGTGATCGTCCCGGCGATCGTGTTCGCGGTGATCGCGCTCGGCTGCGTCGCCATCTTCGGCTGGACCAGCGTGCAGCTCCGAAAGCCCACCGACCACTGAGAGTCAGGGCTCGACTACCCTCCGTGGAATGGGTCGGGCACGACACCGGATGCCCGGCCATCTCCGGCCCCGGCTGGCGATCGCCGCGGTCCAGGTGCTGGGGCTGGCGGTCTGGTTCTCCGCCTCCGCCGTCGCCCCGACCCTGCGGAACGCGGCCTCGTCCCCGACCGCCGACACCCCGATCCGGGCTCGTCCCAGCTCGTCGCCGTAGAGCTCCCGCGCGAAGGCGTCCGCCAGCCCTTCCGACACCACGTGCTCCCCGACCGTGACCGTGGCGGGATCCCACACGACGTGGCCGGGTGCGTACCGGACGTTGTGGTGCAGCTCGTGCACGGCGGTGGCCTCGAGGCGGGCCAGGTTCTCGGCCGACGGCCAGACGTTGAGGTACAGGTGGCCGGGTACCGACCCGTTGGCGTTCATGCCGAGGCTGGTCCGCTGGAAGAACTCGTCCGTCGGGTCGCCGAGCACGAGGAGGACCACGGCGTCCGGCACGCGGACGCCGGGGTCGGCACGTTCGAGGACCGCCGCGGCGGCCTGCAGGGCGTCGCGGATCCGCTCCCAGGCGTTCGCCTCCTCGAGCCGTCGCAGGCCGTCGAGAGAGCGGTCGACGTCTCGGTCGAGGGGGAAGCCGGAGCCCAGGGCATGCATCCGGACCAGGTCCGGCTCGCCGGGGAAGTAGCGGTACATGCCCGCGGCCGGCTCCACCATCGCGCGCAGCAGGTGCGCCCTGTCCTGCGCGTCGGCGTGCAGGATCTCGCGCATCGCGGGCCCGGTGTCCAGGACGGTGAAGGTCATGGCCCTGATCCTCGGGTCTCCAGCGGGTGGAGACGCAAGCGGGAAGGAGACGCGTTCTCCCCTCTTCATCGTCTAACACACCCCTGGTCTTGCGGCAAGACCCCGGTCGTCCCGCACACTTCGCCGCCGGACGTCGGGGTGGGCAACACGGGGGAGTGTCGTAGTGCGGGTTCTGTTGGCGACGTGGGGGTCGCGAGGGGACGTCGAGCCCCTGCTGGGGCTGGCCGTCGAGCTGCGCGCTCGGGGCGTCGACGTGCGGATGTGTGCGCCGCCGGACTTCCAGCAGCGGGTGGGCGAGGTCGGCGTGTCCTTCGTGCCGATGGGGTTCCCGGTCCGGGCCCTGGTGGCCTCGAGACCGTCGCCCGTGGACGTGGCCGCGGCACTGGTCGGGCAGCATTTCGACGTCGTCGGGAAGGCGGCCGAGGAGTGCGACGCGGTGGTGGCTACCGGTCTGATGCCCGCGGGCGTGCGTTCGGTGGCCGAGCACCTCGGCATCGTCTACGTGCACGCCGGTTTCCATCCGATCGGGATGCCGTCGCCGCACTATCGGCCCGGACCTCGGCCGGGTGGGCCGTTCCCGCCGGACGAGACCGACCTGCGGGTGCTGTGGCGGATCGACGCCGAACGGGTCGACGCCCTCTACCGCGAGCCGCTGAACAGCCGGCGCGCCGCGCTCGGGCAGCCGCCGGTGGACAACGTCCGGGACCACATGTTCACCTCGCGCCCCTGGCTCGCCATGGATCCCGTGCTCTGGCCGTTCCCGGGCGCGCTGGGGTTCGAGGTCGTGCGGTCCGGCGCGTGGATCATGCCGGACGACCGGCCGTTGCCCGCCGATCTCGTGGAGTTCCTCGACGCGGGTGACCCGCCCGTCTACGTGGGCTTCGGCAGCATGCAGCTGCCCGACGCACCCGACGCCGCCGCGGTGGTACGTGCCGCAGGGCCAGCAGTCCTTCGGCCAGATGACGACCGCGG
>NZ_JACBXB010000741.1 GCF_013870575.1 Pseudonocardia pini | reverse complement strand
CGGTCGAGCTCGACCTCGACGGCGCCGTGCGGGTGGTGGGCGGCGCGGTCACCACCAGCGCCCTGACCAGCCCGGCCACCGCGATCGAGATGCTGACCTCGGGGACCACGGGCCCGCCCAAGCGGGTGCGGCTCTCCGTCGCGCAGCTGAACGGCTCGCTGACCGCGGGTGGCCGGACGCCGAGCCCGCACGCGCTACTCTCCCGGTCCGTGTCGCTGGTCGCCACCCCGATGGTCCACATCGGAGGGCTGTGGGGTGCCGTCGGCACGCTCTACGCCGGGCGGCGCATCGTGATGCTGCGGAAGTTCGCCGTCGAGCCGTGGGCCCGTGCGGTGGAGACCTACCGCGTCCGGGCCGCGGGCCTGGTGCCCGCGGCCATCCGGGCGGTGCTGGACGCCGACGTCGCACCCGAGCGGCTGGCGTCGCTGCAGGTGGTGACGGCGGGGACGACGGCCTGCCCGCCCGAGCTCGCCCAGCGCTTCTTCGACCGGTACGGCGTGCGGGTCCTCTCGATCTACGGCGCCACGGAGTTCGCGGGCGCGGTCGCGGGGTGGACCTACCCGCTGCACGAGCGGTGGTGGGGGACCAAGGCGGGCAGCGCGGGGCGGCCCTTCCCGGGCGTCGCGATGCGGGTCACCGCCGACGGGGGGCGGCCGCTGTCCTCCGGGGAGGTCGGCAGGCTCGAGGTGCGCACGGCGCAGTCCCCGCGTGGGGCACAGGAGTGGATGCCCACGAGCGACCTCGCCCGGATCGACACCGACGGGTTCCTCTGGATCACCGGCCGGGCCGACGACACGATCGTCCGCGGCGGGTTCAAGATCCAGCCCGACACCGTCAAGCGGGTGCTCGAGAGCCACGCCGCGGTGCGGGAGGCCGCCGTCGCGGCGCTTCCCGACGAGCGTCTCGGTGCCGTGCCGGTCGCCGCGGTGGAGGTCGAGGCGGGCAGGCGGCGGCCGACCGTCGAGGAGCTGCTCGCCCTGTGCCGCACCGAGCTCACCCCCTACGAGATCCCGAAGCACCTGCTGGTGCTCGACGCGCTGCCCCGGTCGCCGTCGAGCAAGGTCAGCCGGGTGGACCTGCTCGACCTCATCCGCGAGGCCGTCGACGCCGGCGACCGAGCCCGAACCGCACCTCGACGAGGAGACGCGTGACCAGCACCGAGGAAAGGCCCGAGAAGACCGCCGAGACCTTCGGTGTGCTCACCGACGAGGCCTTCGAGCGCTCGCGGCGACGCCTGGGCGTGCCGCAGCCGCAGTACGGCAGGATCCACAACTACGAGGTGACGTGGGACGGGGCGCGCCACTTCGCCTACGGCTACGGCGACGACAACCCGCTCTACTGCGACCCCGCGTACGCCGCGGGCACGCGGTGGGGTTCCCTCGTCGCCCCGCCGACGTTCCTCTACACGATGGGCGAGGACGCCGCGCCCAAGCCGGACCCGGAGACCAAGGCCCTGCTCAAGGGCGACCCGTTCGCGGGGCTGGGCTCCTACCAGGCCGTCATGGAGTTCGAGTGGTGGCGGCCGCTGCAGCTCGGCGACCGGTGCACGCTGCTACAGGCGCAGGTGGGTGTGGCGGAGAAGGCCTCCACCTTCGGCGGGCGCACCGCGCACGTCACGAACGACTTCCTCTACGCCGACGGCGAGGGACGGATGCACGCCGTGCGCCGGGGCACCTGGATCAACGCCGAGCGGCACACCTCGCGCAAGCGGGCCAAGGAACAGCTGGTCCAGGAGCCGTACACCCCCGAGCAGCTGGCCGAGATCGACGCCGCCTACGCGGCCGAGACCCGGCGCGGCGCCACCCCTCGCCACTGGGAGGACGTGCAGGTCGGTGACGAGCTGCAGCAGCGGGTCAAGGGTCCGCTGACGACCACCGACGTCGTCGTGTGGCACCTGGGGTGGGGGATGCAGCTCACCCCGCCGGGGGCCTTCAAGATCGCCGCCGGCATCCGTCGCAAGGCGCCGGGTCTCTACCCCCCCAACGCGCTGAACGTGCCCGACACCGTGCAGCGGCTGCACTGGGACCCCACCCGGGCGCGCGAGCTGGGCCTGCCGAACTCCTACGACTACGGCGGCATGCGGGAGACCTGGCTCGCCCACATCGTCACCGACTGGATGGGCGACGACGGCTGGCTGTGGAAGCTGCGGTGCGAGCACCGCAGGTTCAACTACGTCGGTGACGTCACGTGGGTGCGCGGCGAGGTGGTCGACAAGCGGCGGACCGCCGCGGGCGCCGAGGTCGACCTGCGGATCTGGTGTGAGAACCAGCGCGGGGAGATCACCACCCCCGGCACGGCGGTCGTGCTGCTGCCCACCAGGGACGCCCCCGTCACACTGCCGGAACCACCCGCGCCCGACCTCGAGGGCACGCTCGCCCACGAGCTCGCGCTGCACAGCATCGGCGACGGTGGCGCGCGATGACGATCCGGATCACCGAGAAGGACCACGCCGTCGTCGTGACGATGGCGTGGACGCAGAAGCGCAACGCGATCGGTCCCGCGGAGGCCGACGAGCTGGCGGAGGCGATCCGCGCCGCCGGTGAGCGGGCGTCGTCGGCGGTGGTGCTGACCGGCGAGGGCGCGTTCAGCGCGGGCGGTGACCTGCCCGCGATCTCCGAGATCTCCCGGACCCTCAGCCGTGAGCAGATCCGCGACACCGTCTACTCGCGGTTCCAGGGCATGGTCCGCGCGCTGCGGGAGTGCCCGGTGCCGACGATCGCCGCGGACTACGACC
>NZ_JACBXB010000740.1 GCF_013870575.1 Pseudonocardia pini | reverse complement strand
CGGTCGTCCGCTGGCCGAGCCGCAGGTTGTCCACGACGGGGAGGGCGTCCACGAGACCGAGGTCCTGGTGGATGAACCCGACCTCGGGACGGCCGTCGAGGGAGGAGACCCGCGCACCCTGCAGCTCGATGGCGCCCGCGCTCGCCGGGTACACCCCGGCGAGCACCTTGATCAGGGTCGACTTGCCCGCACCGTTCGGCCCCATCAGCCCCACGAACTCGCCCTCGGCGACCTCCAGGTCGATGCCCCGCAGGACCGGCACCCGACCGAACGCCTTGTCGAGGCCGGTGACCCGCAGGGCGGGCGTCACGGCGAGGTCCACAGCTTCTCGAACCCCGCCCGCCAGTCGCCGGAGGGCTGCAGCGGCGGCTGGTAGCCGGCCACGTTGGTCGTGGTCAGCAGCGCCGTCGGCAGGCTCGTCACCGCCCAGCCGGGCTTGCCCGCCTTGGTGCGGGCGATCATGTCGACGGCGCCCCAGGAGGCGAAGTCGATCGGGGACGCGACATCCGCACCCAACGCCGGGTTGCGCTGCTCCAGCATGGCGACCACGATGGGATCGGCGTCGTAGCCGCTGATCACCAGGTCCTTCCGCCCGGTCTGCGCCAGGGTCGTGGTCATCGGGGCGACCAGGCCGTCGTAGTACGCGACCGCATCCGTGAACCCGGTCCCGCCACCGGACAGGAACGCGGTCCACTGCGGGGGCCCGGGCAGCGTGGAGTCCGCCGCCGGGATGGTGATCTCCTCGTAGCTGCAGCCCGCGCACTGGTCGAGCACCCGCTTGAGGCCGTCGGTCCGGGCGACCACGCCGTTCGACGCGGGCTCGACGGTGATCGCGACCTTCGCCCTCCCCTCGGTGCGGTCCACGATGTACCAGCCGAGGGCCTCACCCTGGGCCTCGAAGTCCGAGGTGACGTCGATGACCCCGGCCGCGCGGTTGTCGTCGCCCGAGGTGCACATCGAGCAGGCGACGACCACACCCGCGGCCAGCGCCCGGTCGATCGACGCCTTGATCGTGTTCACGTCGATCGCGTAGAGCAGGATGCCGTCCGCCTTCTGCTGGACGGCCTGGTCGACGAACCCGCCCTGGACCGCGGGCGAGAACTGCCCGTCGAACGGGCCGAGGGCCTGCCAGCCGAGCGCCCCGACCGCGTCCTGCATGACCTTCGCCTGCTCGGCGTGCACCGGGGCCTGGAAGCCGCCGACCACGATCGCGGCGGTCCCGGACCCCGCCGCGAACCCCTCGGTCGGCATCGGGAACACGGGGTCGAGCCGCGTCGCGGCGGTGACCCGCTGCTGGGCCGTGCTGATCAGCTCGGTGTCGGGGAGGGCCTGCGCCGCGGAACCGCCGCCCCCACCGCCGCCCTGTGCGCAGCCGGCGACCAGGAGCAGGGCTCCCGCTGCCAGCGCAGTCGACAGTCGTCCGATCCTCTTCATTGCCTCTCCTTCGGGGCGCGAGGGGCCGACGTCCGGGGAACGTGCGCCGGACGGGCGACTCGAGACGGGATGTGGGAGGAAGGTAAGGACCCTCACCTGCCGGCCGTACTGACACATGCGCTAGCACCGCCTCCTGCGACCGGGTCGCTGCGGCGTTCGGCGCTCCGGGCTGGTCGCTCCGGCCCAGCGGGGACCTCCGAGGACTGGCACCAGTGCCAGGTTCCCCGGCGGGGGCGGCGGACCAGGATCGCGGGGTAGGACCTCGCGCGACGAACGGAGACGTCCATGAGCACCACCCTCGAGGGCAAGGTGGCCTTCGTGACCGGCGCAGCCCGCGGGCAGGGCCGCAGCCACGCGATCGAGCTGGCCCGCGAGGGCGCGGACATCATCGCGGTCGACGTCGCACACGACCTGCCGGAGCTCGGCCTCGGCTACGCCCTCGGGACGGCCGAGGACCTCGCGGAGACCGCCGCCGAGGTCGAGAAGCTGGACCGGCGGATCGTGACCGCCGAGGTCGACGTGCGAGACGGCGCCGCGCTGGCCGCCGCGCTCGACGCCGGGGTGGCCGAGCTGGGCGGGCTCGACATCGTCGCGGCCAACGCCGGCATCGCCGCGAACTCCGTGCCGACCCACGAGATCACCGACGAGGCGTGGGAGCAGATGCTCGCCATCAACCTCACCGGCGTGTGGAAGACGTCCAAGGCGGCCGTCCCGCACCTCGTCGCGGGCGGACGGGGCGGCTCGATGATCCTCACCAGCTCCATGGCGGGCCTGCGCGGCTACCAGGGCATCGGCGCCTACACGGCGGCCAAGCACGGCGTCGTCGGGCTGATGCGGGTGCTCGCCTCGGAGCTGGCCCAGCACTCCATCCGCGTCAACAGCGTGCACCCGACCCAGGTCGAGACGCCGATGCTGCTCAACGACGCCACGTACAAGATCTTCCGCCCGGACCTGGAGAACCCCACGCTGGAGGACTTCATCCCGGCCTCGGCGGGCATGCACGCGCTGCCGGTGCCGTGGGCCGAGCCGCGCGACATCAGCCGGGCGGTCGTGTTCCTGGCGTCGGAGGACTCCCGGCTCATCACCGGCGTCACGCTCCCGATCGACGCGGGCCTGATGGTCAAGTAGCCCCACTGGCGTTCCGGACAGTTCCCGGGCCGCCGCGCCGCCGTGAGACTCGGGGGGACACCCGATTCCGGAGGGCGAGGCGGCGATGAGCCAGTTCGAGGAGCAGACCGGCCAGAAGGGACGGGCGGGCCGGCGGTTCGCAGGCCGCACCGCGGTGGTGACCGGCGCGGCGGGGGAGATCGGT
>NZ_JACBXB010000739.1 GCF_013870575.1 Pseudonocardia pini | reverse complement strand
GGAGGCGCGGGCGCTGCGTGAGCTGGGCCTGGCCGAGGGGTCGAGTACCCGCCGGTCCGGCCTGACCTCCCAGGAGCTGCAGGTCGCCCGGCTGGCCGCCGACGGCCTCACCAACCGGCAGATCGCGGCGCAGCTGCTGATCAGCCACCGCACCGTCGGCCACCACCTGTCGAACGTCTACCCCAAGCTCGGGATCACCTCGCGCGCCGAGCTCGCGCTCGGCCTCCGGGAGTGACCGATTGCGTGTCCGATTCGCCCGGACCGACGTTCTCGTAGCGTCGCACGCGACCCTGCGAAAGGATCTCCCGTGCAGTTCGGCGTCTTCACCGTCGGCGACATCGCCCGCGTCCGCCCGGGCGGACCGAGATGACCCCACCGAGGATCATCGAGGTCGAGGAGCTCTTCGCCGAACCCGCGTTCATCCTGCCGACCCTCTCGCCGGACGGCACCCGGATCGCTTACCTCGCCCCCCACGGCGGGCGCCGCAACCTCTGGGTCCGCGGCGTCGACCAGACCCACGCCGAGGCCGTGCCCGTCACCCACGACACCCGCCGCGGGATCACCTACTACCTCTGGGCGGACGACTCCCACCGGCTGCTCTACCAGCAGGACTCCGACGGGAACGAGGACTGGCACCTGTTCCGCGTCGACCTGGACGACCCGGACGCGCCGCCGGTGGACCTGACCCCGATGGGGCCGGGCTCGCGGGTGTTCCTCGTCGAGCCGCTGCCCGCGCGGCCCGGGAACGTCCTGGTCTGGATGAACCCGCGGGTCGCGAGCATCGACGTCCACCGGATCGACGTCGCCACCGGCGAATCCGTGCTGCACCACGAGGAGCCCGATCCCCTCACCACCACGCTGCTCGACCGCCGCGGCGAGCCCGCGTTCCGGGTCTTCACCGAGGAGGACGGGACGCTCGCCGTGTCCGGCGTCGACCGCGCCACCGGCGAGGCGCGGCTGCTGCGGCGCATGGGCGGGGCGGAGTACCCGCTCAGCGTGCAGCCGCAGCAGGTCACCCACGACGGCGACGGGCTGCTCGTCGGCTCCTACTCCGGCGGCGACGAGCTCCGTCTGGTCCGGATCGACCGGCGGACGGGCGAGGAGACCGTCGTCGCCGACGTCCCGGGCCGGAGCCTGGACACCATGGGCATCCTGGCGCCCGGGGCGCTGCCGCCCACGGTGTACACGCACCGCGGCACCGGCAGGCCCCTCGCCGCCCGCTTCGTCGCCGACCGCCCCCACATCGAGGTCCTCGACCCCGAGTTCGCCCCGGTCTACGCCGAGCTGGCGGCGCTGTCCGACGGCGTGCTGGGCACCCTGTCGTCGGACGTCACCGGACGGCGCTGGATCGCGACCTTCCTCCACGACCGCGAACCGGGCGTGGCCTGGTTCTACGACCATGCCACCGGCGAGAGGCGCCGGCTGTTCCAGTCCTACCCGGACCTCGATCCCGCGGACACGGCCCCGATGCTGTCGGTGCGCTTCCCCGCTCGCGACGGGCTTGAGCTGCCCGCCTACCTCACCCTGCCCGTCGGGATCCCGCCCCGGGACCTGCCGATGGTGCTGCTGGTGCACGGCGGGCCCTGGTCGCAGGACGTGTGGGGCTACAACCCCGAGGTGCAGCTGCTGGCCAACCGGGGCTACGCGGTGCTGCAGGTCAACTACCGCGGCTCGGTCGGGTACGGCCGCCGCCACCTCGTCGCGGCCGTCGGCGAGTTCGGGCGGGCGATGCAGACGGACCTGCTCGACGGCGTCGACTGGGCCGTCGCCCAGGGCTACGCCGACCCCGCCCGGGTCGGGATCTTCGGCGTCTCGTACGGCGGGTACGCCGCGCTCGTCGGGATCACCGCCACCCCCGACCTGTTCGCCGCCGCCGTCGACTACGTGGGGGTCTCCGACCTCGTCGCGGCGCTGCGGGCGCTGCCGCCGTTCACCCGCCGGTACAACGCCAACAGCTGGTACCGCTACGCAGGCGACCCGGACGACCCCGCCCAGGCCGCCGAGCTGACGGCCCGCTCGCCGATCACCATGGTCGACCGGATCACGACGCCGCTGCTGGTCGCCCAAGGCGCCAACGACGTCCGCGTCCCGCAGGCGCAGTCCGACCGGATCGTGGCCTCGCTGCGGGAGCGCGGGGTCCCGGTGGAGTACCTGCTCGCGGAGGACGAGGGCCACGGCTTCGAGAACGAGGCCAACCGGCTCCGCCTCTACCGGGCCGTCGACCGCCATCTCGCCGCCCACCTCGGTGGGCGGACGACCGACACGCTGGAGGAGCCGACGATGACGAGGTCGACCGAGGAGATCGTCGCGGCCCACCTGGCCGCGTGGAACCGGCCCGCGGGCTCGGTCTCCTTCGCGGAGATCTACGCCGCGGACGTCGTCGTCGGGGAGCCGGGGGCGGCGCACACCGGGCACGCCGGGATGACCGCGGCGATCACCGCCCTGCAGACGCAGGTCCCGGGCGCGGCGATCAGCCGCTCGGGGCCGATCCAGACCGCGCAGGACCTGGTCACCTACCCCTGGACGCTGGGGTTCGAGGGGCAGCCGCCGGTCGCGTCGGGCCGCGACGTGCTGCTCGTGCGGGACGGCCTGGTCACGAGCCTGTACGTGGTGATCGACTCGTGACGGGCCCGGTGACCTGGGCGGCGACCGACAGGACCGGCGCCGCCGTGACGATCCCGGTGGAGGACCGGAGCCCGATCGGCTCCTACGTCGTCGGCGACGGGCCGCCCGTCGGGAGGCCCGAGTTCGCCTCGCG
>NZ_JACBXB010000073.1 GCF_013870575.1 Pseudonocardia pini | reverse complement strand
CGGGCACACGCAGCCGATCATCGCCGCGGTCCGCCGGGGCATCGGCGTGGCGTTGCTCAGCGCGCAGGCCGTGGAGCCGCACCTGGCCGCCGGGTCCCTCGCCGAGATCCCGCTCACGGGTGAGCCGTTCGAGGTGCGGTTCGCGCTGCTGCACCGCCGGGACCGCGAGCTCACGGCTGTGCAGCGTGAGCTCTTCGCCACGGTGCGTGGCGAACTGCGGAGGCGGAACGGGTCCGCGGTGGGGTAGCAGTGGTGAAACGTATGAAGCGTCCCGGCATAGGCCTTTGACCGAGAGCAGCCGCGATTCCTAGCGTTCGATTCATGAATCAGAAGACTTTGAGTCGCCGGGGATTCCTGCGCGCCTCCGCGGGCGTCGCGGCGCTGGTCCCGCTCGGCGGGGTCCTCGCCGCGTGCGCCTCCGACGCGCCCGCCGCGGGCGGCTCGGGGCTGGCCCCGCAGTCCTTCACCACGACCTCGGCGTACAGCGCCGCCTACTACTGGGTGTTCCTCGCCAAGGACAAGGGCTTCTGGAGCAACCGCGGGCTCGACGTGACCATCCGCGCGGGCCAGGGCAGCTCCACGGCGCTGCAGGCGATGCTCGGCGGCTCGGTCGAGTACTCCTACGCCAACCCGTTGGACACGATCGTCGCGATCGCCGACCAGCAGGCCCCGATCGTCAGCGTCGCCCAGATCAACCAGCGGCAGAACTTCGCGTTCGGCTCGCTGTCCTCGGCGCCCCTGCGCGACCCCGCCCAGTGGGCCGGGAAGCGGATCGGCATCGTGAGCAGCGGCGGGGCCACCGAGAAGACGCTGAACATGATCCTGAGCAGTGTCGGGGTCGACCAGGGCTCCGTCACCCGCCCGATCACCGGGGTCGGGGCCGGGGCGGCCGAGCTGGCCCGCACCGGGCAGGTGGACGGCTGGATCTCCGAGATCAACGACCTGCGGTTCCTCGCCCAGGCGGGCCTCGGCGTCGACGTGCTCGAGATCGACCCCTGGGTCGACGTCCCGGCGACCACGATCGCGGCCACCACCCGCACCGTGGCCGAGCAGCCCGAGGAGGTCGCCGCGTTCCTGGGCGGGGTCAAGGAGGCCGTGCTCTACGCCGCCGATCCCGCGAACTCGGCCGAGGTGCTGTCGATCGTGAAGGGCTACGCCACCGAGGTCCCCGAGGACAAGCTCGCGTTCGAGCTGCCGATCCGCGTCGAGCTGGCGACCGCGGACGGGCCGGACTCGGTGCTGAAGTTCAAGCCGGAGGCGTGGGAGCGGGGCCAGCAGACCATGCTCGACCTGGGCCTGATCACGAAGACCGTGCCCTTGACCTCGCTGTACGACGCCTCCATCGTCGACTCGCTGACCTGATCGGGAGACGCACGTGAAAGCGCAGTTCGACTTCGGCGGCAACGTCGTGCTCGTGACCGGTGGGGCCAGCGGGCTCGGCCGGGCACTCGTCGAGGGAGCGGCCGCCGCGGGCGCGACGGTCGTCGTCGCGGACGTGGACGACGCCGCGGGCAAGGAGATGGCGGGCCCGCGGCCCGGCGGGGGCGAGGTCGAGTACGTCCACCTCGACGTGACCGACCACGCGGAGGTCGACCGGGTCGTGGCCGACGTCGCCGCGCGGCACGGCCGGATCGACGGCCTCGTCTGCTCGGCGGCGATCGAGCCGCTGGCCACGGTCGCCGAGATGAGCCCCGAGCACTGGCTGACCGTGATGGACGTGAACGTCAACGGGACCGTCTGGGCCTGCCGCGCGGTGCTCCCCACCATGATCGCCCAGCAGCGCGGCTCGATCATCGTGTACCACTCGGGCACCGCGGAGCAGGGCAAGGAGAACGCCTCGGCCTACACCACGTCCAAGGCGGCGGTGCGCACCTTCGCCAAGTCCCTGGCCCGCGAGGTCGCCCAGCACCACGTCCGGGTCAACGTGTTCCGCCCGGGCGCGATGGACACCCCGCTGTTCCGCAAGGCGAACCCCAACGGTGCCCCGGGTGCTGTGGACCAGCCCCGGGACGTGGTGGGCCCGTTGATGTTCCTGCTCTCCGACGCCGCGACGATGACCGGCTCGTCGGTGCTGCGGGAGATGGCCTACACCTCACCCGCCTGATCCCCCGACGCCCGCGGCCCGCCTCCGATCCGGAGGCGGGCCGCGGGCGTCGGTGCGGGCGTCAGGCCGCCTCGCGCTGGATCACCACGGAGTCGTGCCAGGGGATCAGCAGGCGTTTCACCAGCGAGACCGAGGCGTAGAGGGCGAAGCCGTAGAGCGCCATGATCACGATCGCCCCGTACAGCTGCGGGACCTGCAGGTTGTTCTGCAGGTTCACCGCGTAGCGGCCCAGCCCCTTGTCCCCGCCGAGGAACTCGCCCACGAAGGCGCCGATGGTGGCCAGGATGATCGCCATCTCGGCGGCGGTGAGGATGTGCGCCAGCGTGTAAGGGAAGTCCAGCTTGCGGAAGCTCTCCCAGCGGCTCGCGCCCACGGTGCGCATCATCTCCCGCATCCCGGCGGGCACCGACCGCACGCCGAACGCGGTGTTGGTCAGGATCGGGAAGAAGCTCAACATCGCCGCGACCATCACCTTGGAGCTCGGCCCGAAGCCGAACCACAGGATGAACAGCGGCACGAGCGCGACCTTCGGCACCACCTGGGTGGTGATGACGAACGGGCCGAGGATCCGGTTCAGGGTCGGCGACCGGCCCATCAGGAACCCCAGCACGGTGCCGACGGCGATCCCGATGGTGAACCCGGCGATCGTCTCGTAGAAGGTCGTCCAGATGTGCTCGGTCCACACCGCGGGCGTGGTGATCTGCTCGACGAACGCCACGGCGACGTCCTCCGGCGCAGGCAGCACGAACGGCGAGATGCCGGAGAGCTCCACGTAGAGCTTCCAGAGCCCGACGACGGCCAGGACGATCAGGGGCGTCGTGACCAGCTGGAGCCGGATGCCCTTGCGACGCGCCTTCCGGCGTGGTGCCGGTGGGTCGTCGAGACGGGTCGGCTCGGCGGTGGCGGTGCTCATCGGTCCCCCAGGAGGGTGCGGACCCGGGCGACCCGGGAGACGAAGTCGGGATCCTCGAGGAGGCTCAGCGGACGCGGCCGCGGCAGGTCGACGTCCACGATCTCGCGGATGCCGCCGGGACGGCCGGTCAGCACGACCACGCGGTCGGCGAGGAACACCGCCTCGGGGATGTGGTGGGTGACCAGCAGCGCGGTGGTGCCGCTCTCCATCCAGATGCGCTGCAGCTCGGCGTTCATGTGGTCACGGGTCTGGGCGTCGAGGGCGCCGAAGGGCTCGTCCATCATCAGCAGCTCGGGCCGGTAGGACAGCGCCCTGGCGATCGCCACCCGCTGCTTCATGCCGCCGGAGAGCTCGCGCGGGTAGGCGTCGTGGAACTGGCCGAGCCCCACCATGTCCAGCAGGTCGGTGGCGCGGGCCCGGCGCTGCGCGGCGGGGACCTTGCGCACCTCGAGCGGCAGCTCCACGTTGCGGCGCACCGTCCGCCACGGCATGAGGTTCGGTTCCTGGAACACGAAGCTGATCCGGCCGTCGGCGGTGGCCTGGCCGACCCCGGTGCCCGCGCCCGCGTCGTCGAACAGGCTGACCTCGCCCGCGGTCGCGTCGGCGAGGCCCGCGAGGATCCGGAGCAGGGTCGTCTTGCCGCAGCCGGACGGGCCGAGGATCGTCACGAACTCCCCGCGCGTGATGTCCAGGTCGATGTCGCGCAGGGCCGCCACGGCGCGGTCGCCTGCGCCGAAGGTCTTGCCGAGTCCGCGGGTGCGGACGGCGGGAGCGGGCGCAGGGGTCTCGGTGAGGGGGGCGGGGGCGCTCATGGCCGACCCGCACGGTCGTCGTTCGTCACGTGGCCGGACGCTAAGCAGCACTCCGACAACGGGTCAAGAATTGTGCGGTTGCGTAACACAGAAGATTCATGGCGGGCGCCCGTATAGGGAGTGGCGACTAGGTCCCCACCCGTTTCCCTGGGTGCTCGACGCCGCGCGCAACCCATAGCCGGTGGGCTATGGGAGGCCGCTGCCTTCGTATTGGACCGCAGGTCGCCGCGCCGCCTAGCGTTCCAGCCATGCAGGAAAGCGCACTCAAGCCCGGGACGCGCGTTTTCGTCGGGCACCGTTCGGAACTGCCGGACGGCACCCAGAGAATCGTCTCCGTACCCGGCGGGGAAATCGGGGTGATCGCGCACGGCGGTCACCTGTACGCCTACCGTAACCGTTGTGCCCACCAGGGCGGGCCGGTCTGCGAGGGCATGGTGATCGGCCGCGTGATGGCCGCGATGACCGAGGACAAGAAGATGCTCGGGGAGTACTTCTCCGAGTCCGAGCCCCACCTCGTGTGTCCGTGGCACGGCATGGAGTTCCTGCTGGAGTCGGGCGAGTCCGCCGTCGACCCGCGGTTCCGCCTGCACCGCCACGAGGTCGTCGAGGACCCCGACGGGACGGTCCACGTCGTCATCTGACCCCACCCGTCCCGACGCTCCGAGGAGCCCACCACCGTGACCGAGACACCCGTGCGGCCGGACCCGACGCTGCGCGCGACCTACCGCGACGTCGACACCGGCTCGTTCGACACCCGCGAGCTGCTCGCCAACGCTCGCCGCCAGGCGGAGGAGCGCGACCTCGACCGGATGCTCGTCGTCGACGTCGACGCCCACCACTACGAGACCGAGGCCTGGTCCGAGATCGTGACCTACCTCGAGGACCCGGTGCTCCAGCACCTGGCCACCGCGGGCCGCCACCCCAGCCTCGCCAAGACGTCGGCCTTCCTGCCGACGCAGATCAGCGGCCAGCAGGACCTCGCGGGCCGGGTGTCCCGGTACACGCGGCGGCACCTCGAGAAGCTCGACGCGGCGGAGGAGTCGACGAAGTCCAACCGCACCGCGGGCCTCGCCCGGCGGGCGATGGAGATGATGTCCATCGACTACCAGATCCTCTTCCCGGGGCTGATGCTCAACCTGGGCCTGCACCCGCAGAAGGAGTTCGAGGTCGCGGTCGCCCGGGCCTACGCCCGCTGGCTGACCGAGAAGGTCATCCCCGCCGACCCGGGTCTGCGGACCATGCTCTACCTGCCCTTCAACGACCCGGAGGCCAGCCTCGAGCTGGTCAAGGAGTTCGCTGACGCCCCCGGCGTCGTCGGGTTCATGGTCACCGCCACCCGCTACAAGGCGGTGCACGACAACGCCTACATGCCGCTCTACGCCGAGCTGGAGCGCCGGGGCAAGCCGTTGGGCTTCCACGCCGTGTTCCACCGCGCGGACCGCTCCTTCGAGCAGCTCAACAAGTTCATCTCGATCCACTCGCTGGGCTTCACGTTCACGAACATGATCCACCTGACGAACTGGATCGTGAACGGCCTGCCGGTCCGCTTCCCGGGTCTGGACGTCGTCTGGATCGAGAGCGGCCTGGCCTGGCTGCCGTTCCTCATGCAGCGCCTGGACCACGAGTGGGCGCTGCGCTCCTCGGAGACCCCGCTGCTCACCCGCGCCCCGAGCACCTACATCCGCGAGATGTACTTCACCAGCCAGCCGCTGGAGACCCCCGAGGACCTGTCGATCCTCGAGACCACCTTCAAGATGATCAACGCCGAGACCCAGCTGCTCTACTCGTCGGACTACCCGCACTGGGACTTCGACGTCCCCAGCCGGATCTACGACCTGCCCTTCCTGACCGACCAGGCGCGGCGGAACATCCTGGGGCTCAACGCCGCCCGGCTGTTCGGCCTGCCGACCGAGCCCCGGCTCGATCCCGAGTACCTCCGTGGGGGCATCCGTTGAGCAGGCACGTCGAGATCGCGGGCGGCGGCATCGCCGGCCTGACGATCGCCACGCTGTTCGCCCGCGAGGGCTGGACGGCCACGGTGCACGAGCGCCAGGACGCGATCCGCGAGGTCGGGTCCGGGCTGGTGGTGCACCAGAGCTCCGCCGTCGTCTTCGAGGAGATCGGGGCGCTGGAGGAGATCGCGGCGGGCGCCACCCGGTTCCGCACCTCGGCGCTGGGCGACGAGCAGGGCCGGATCCTGTGGAAGAAGACCCTCGGCGAGGAGAGCCGGACGTACAACCCGTTGCGCACCAGCGTGATCAACGCGGTGCACAAGGCGGCGGTGGGAGCGGGCGTCGAGATCCGCACGGACTCGATGGCGCTCTCCGCGGTACCCGCGGGCGTGCTGCGCACGTCGGCGAGGGAGGAGCGTCCGGCGGACCTGGTGATCGCGGCGGACGGCCTGCACTCCGCGGTGCGGGACAGCCTCCCGATCACGGTCGAGAAGAAGATGCTCAACGCGGGCTGCACCCGCACGGTCATCCCGCGCGGTGACTTCGACCGACACGACGGGTTCCTCGAGCTCTGGTCCGGGTCGCTGCGGCTGGGCATCTGCCCGACCTCGCCCACGCAGAGCTACATCTACTACGCCGCCCGCGAGGACGACGAGCGCGGCTCGGCCGTGCCCGTGGACGTCGACTACTGGGCCGCGAACTTCCCCGGCCTGCCGCAGGAGTTCCTGGACCGTCTCCCGCAGGGTGACGCCATCCGACACGCCTACTCGCTGGTCCGGCTGGACCGCTGGTCGGCGGGCAAGGTCGCGGTGATCGGCGATGCCTGCCACACGCTCCCGCCGACGCTCGGCCAGGGTGTCGGGCTGGCGGTGGGCAACGCCCGCGCGCTGGTCCACGACGTGGCGCACGCGGACGACGTCCCGGCGGCGCTGGCCCGCTGGGAGCGCCGGATCCGCCCGGTGATCGACACGACGCAGGACTGGTCGATGCGCTACGAGCTGCTGTCGTCGCGGTGGCCGCGCTTCGGGCAGGGCCTGCGCAAGAAGGTGCTCCAGGCCTCGCGGCACCCCCGGATCCAGCGCGGGATGACCGCTGCGGACCGGGCCGCGAAGCAGTGGGCTGCATAGGAGGCGTGCGTTGTTCGACATGACCGGAGTGATCGACTCCCACGTGCACGCGGGGCCGGAGCTGTTCCTGCGCTCGGGGGACGCGGTGGACTTCGCCCGCGCGGCCCGGGACAAGGGCATGGCGGCGATGGTGTTCAAGTGCCATCACGAGCCGACGGTGACCAAGGCCTACTTCGCGCAGAAGCAGGTCCCGGGCATCCAGCTCTTCGGCGGGATCGCGATGAACGGCTTCGTGGGTGGGATCAACCCGCTCGCGGTCGGCGCGGCGCTGGAACAGGGCGCGAAGATCGTGTGGGGCCCGACGATGCACGCGGCGCACCACGTGGAGCACGTGGGTGCGGGCACCTACGGGGTGCCCAACCTGAAGCTGCCCCCGCACCTGGGGCTGCGGCCCGGGATCAAGGCGATCGACGACGACGGCAAGCTGCTGCCGGAGATGCGCGAGGTGATCGCGCTGGCCAAGCGGTACGACGCGACCATCGCCACGGCGCACTTCGGGGACGCGGAGGTCCGGCAGATCGCCACGGTGTGCGCCGAGGAGGGCGTGCGGTGCGTGCTGACGCACGTGTTCTTCCTCGACCAGCAGGCCACCTTCTGCGAGGAGATGGCCGCGCTCGGGGCGTACCTGGAGATCTCGACGGCGGCGGCGAACCCGTTGGAACGCTTCATGTTCCGCTGCCACGGGGACGGGATGCGGCTGGACCAGGCGCGGGACCTGATCGCGAAGGTCGGCCGGGACCGGGTGGTGTTGTCGTCGGATCTGGGGCAGGACTACAACCCGCCGCCGGTGCCCGCCTTCGAGGCGTTCCTGTCGCAGCTGGTGTCGGTCGGGGTGCCGGAGGCCGATGTTCGGCACATGGCGACGGTGACCCCGCGACGCATCCTCGGCCTCGAACGGTGAACCCCCTGAGCCCGCCCGCGCCCGGGGCCGGACCCACGACGGCGGACGCCCCCCTCGTCGTCGGGGCACCGCCCTGGGCGCGGGTCTACCAGGTCGCGGTCGTCGTGCCGGATCTGGCGCAGGCCGCGGCGTACTACGAGTCGCTGGGCATCGGGCCTTTCCGCGAGGGCCCGTCGGCGCACACGACGAAGCGGCTCATCCGCGGCGTCGAGTCCCCGGACACGGTGGTGAAGGGCCTGATCGCGCCGCTCGGGGCGATCGAGCTGGAGCTGTTCGAGCCGGTCGCCGGGCCGAGCATCCAGCGGGAGTTCCTGGAGCGTCGCGGGCCCGGCCCGATCCACCTGTGCGCGTTCACCGACGACATCGACCGCGACATCGCCTGGATGGCCGAGCGGGGCACCCCGGTCATCTCCTACGGCGAGCTGTCCGACGGCGGGCGGTTCGCCTACTTCGACACCATCGCGATCGGCGGTCTGGTCCTCGAGCTCTACCAGCTCGGCCCGGACGGCGAGATCATCCCCACCACAGGAGAGAACCAGTGACCATCCAGGACGTCCGGCCCGTCCCCGCGGGCCTCGACCCGGGGCTGGACCCCGACGCCGAGCACACCCTGGTCCGCTCCACCCCGGAGTACATCGCGCAGGCCGAGGCCCACGGCGAGGCGATCGCCGCGGTGAAGGAGCAGATCCTCGACGCGCTCTACGTGATGCTCAACGAGGGCCTGTTCGAGAAGGCCTTCGGGCACGTGTCCTGCCGGGTGCCGGGCACGGACCTGTACTGCATCGTGGGGCACATCCACGACACCGAGCGCACCCTGTTCGACATCACGGCGGACGAGATCATCGTCATCGACCCGGACGGCCGGGTGGCCCAGGGCGAGATGGAGCCGCCCGGTGAGTTCCCGATCCACACCGAGATCCTGCGCGCCCGCCCGGACGTGAACACCGTGGTGCACTGCCACCCGCACTGGCCGGTCGCGCTCGGCGCCACCCGCAAGCCCTTCAAGCCGGTCACCTACCGGGCGGGCACCTTCTGGCGCGGCGTCGAGCGCTGCCCGGAGCCGCGGCAGATCGAGACCCCGGAGCGCGGCAGGCTGGTCGTCGAGCACCTCGCGCAGAACCGCGCGGTCATCCTGGCCGGTCACGGCGTCGCGGTGGTCGGGGCCTCCCCGGCCCAGGCCGCGGTGCTGACCGTGGACCTGCAGGACGCCTGCCGCTTCCAGATGGAGGCCGAGTGGGCGGGCGGCGCCCACGCGCTCGAGGACGAGTACATCGCCTGGCGGGCCGACGCCCCGGCCGACGCGGAGACGTTCACCGCGCCGTGGAACTACTACTCGGTCAAGTGGAACCGGAAGAACCGATGACCGCCACCCTGGAGACCCCGGGCGAGCTGCTGTTCGGGGAGCTCCCCACGCTGATCGGCGGCGAGCTGCGCGGCGCCGCGTCGGGTCTGACGATCGACACGGTGAACCCGGCGACCGGCGAGCTGATCGCCCGCATCCCGCGCTGTGACACCGCGGACGTCGAGGCCGCGGTCGAGGCGGCGGAGAAGGCGTTGCCGCAGTGGCGGCGCACCAGCCTGGCGGACCGGGCCAAGTACCTGGTGAGGATGGCCGAGGTCGTCGAGGCCCGCGCCGAGGAGCTGGCCCGGATCGACTCGATCGACAACGGGTCGCTGCTGGTCGAGATGCGCAAGGACGCCGCCGCCGCGGCCCGGCGGCTGCGCCACTACGCCGGGATCGCCCTGCAGCTGCGCGGGGAGACCATCTCCACCGGGCACGAGCGGGTCAACTACACCCTCAACGACCCCTTCGGGATCGCCGCGCGGATCATCCCGTTCAACCATCCGCTGCTGTTCCTGGCCTCGAAGTTCGCCGCCCCCGTGCTGGCGGGCAACGCGGTGATCATGAAGCCGTCCGAGCACACGTCGCTCTCGGCGTTGGCGCTGGCCAAGGACCTGGCCGAGATCTTCCCGCCCGGGCTGGTGTCGATCCTGACCGGCTACGGCCGCGAGGTCGGCGACGCCATCGTGGTGCACCCGAAGATCCGGCGGATCTCCTTCATCGGCGACCCCGCCACCGGACGCACCATCCAGGCCCGCGCCGCGACCGTCGCGGTCAAGTCGATCACCATGGAGCTCGGCGGGAAGAACCCCATCGTGGTGTTCCCCGACGCCGACCTCGACGACGCCCTCGACGGAGTCGTGCGGGGGATGGCGTTCACCTGGCAGGGCCAGTCCTGCGGCTCCACCTCCCGGCTCCTGGTGCCGACCGAGCTGCACGGCGAGTTCGTCGACAAGCTCGCCGCCCGGATGGCCGCGCTGACCCCGGGCCTGCCCGAGGACCCCGAGGCCGGCACCGGCGCGATCGTGAACACGCAGCAGATGGACAAGGTGCTGCGCTATGTAGACATCGGCCGCGAGGACGGCGCCACCCTGGTCACCGGCGGCACCCGCGCCACCGACGGCCCGCTGGCCGCGGGGAACTTCGTCCGCCCGGCCCTGTTCGACGACGTCGACCCCGGCTCCCGGCTGGCCCAGACCGAGATCTTCGGCCCCATCCTGGCCACCTTCACCTACACCGACTACGCGGACGCGATCCGCCTGGCCAACAACGTCTCCCAAGGACTCACCGCGGCCGCCTACACCCGCGACCTCGCCACAGCCCATCGCTTCGCCCGCGACGTCGAGGCAGGCTATGTCTGGGTCAACGACTCCGGACCCCACTTCCCCGGCGCCTCCTTCGGCGGCGTCAAGGAATCCGGGCTCGGCCGCGAAGCCGACCTCGACGAGGTCCGGTCCTACACCCAGCACAAGAACGTCAACATCAAGTTCGGCTGAGAGAGCGAGACACCATGATCGTGCGGGACGACGGCGACAGCTGGCAGGTCGTGCTCCAGCCCGACCACGCGGCGCTCGCCGGCGACCTCGTGGCCGGCTGGGGTGCGGGCCCGGGCTTCGCCCGGCTGCCCGAGGTCGCCTCGGTGGAGCGGGCAGGCGCCCGCCACGACGACGGCTGGCTCGCCTGGGAGCGCGAGCCGATGCTCGACGCCACCGGGGCGCCGAAGTCCTTCACCGCCGTGTCGACCGCGCTGCAGATGGACTTCTACCGGGGCGCGATCGCCGCCCTGGAGGACGTCGACCCGTACGCGGCCCTGCTCACGTCGATGCACGCCTGCGGCCTCTACGGCGCGGACTACGGCTGGACCGCCCCGCCGCTCACGCCGCAGTACGCCGCGGCGGCGGAGCGGTTCGTGGCCGACTACCACCCGACCCACGAGCGCCGCCGCGCGGATCTCGGTCTCGACGAGGCCGTCGTCCGGGCCGGGTACGACGTGCTCGAGGTCGTGGACCGCATCTCGCTGTACTTCTGCATGCGCCCGGACGGCGCGGAGTACACGATCCAGCGGGTCGTCGACGCCGACGGCACCGTGAGCCCGCTGACGATCACCGGCGTCGCCCCCGGCGTCGTCGCGCTCGATCCCTTCCCGTTCGCGACCGACGGCGTGCGGGTCGAGCTGGTCCGGCGGGTGCTGCCGAAGCGGGAGTGGGCCGACGAGGTCGCCTTCCGCAAGGACTTCGCCGCCACCGAGCCCGAGGCCCGCTCCCTCGACCTGATCCCCGCCACCCGAGAGGTGAACCCATGATGACGAGCGCCGACCCCTCAGTGCAGGACAGCCCATCAGCGCAGGCCAGCACCGTCCTCGACGCCGCCGTGCTCGCCCTGCGCGAGGCCGCCGCCGACCCCGAGCGGACCGCCGAGCTGGACCCGCGCGCCCTGCAGGCCCTGCTGTGCGAGGCCGTGCGGATCTACTCCCGCAAGCTGGAGGCGGGCGAGGCACTGTCCCCGTTCCCCGGTTCGCACGGCCGCGGGGACACCCCCACGGCGAGCGAGGTCTGCCTGACCGCGGTGCAGATGCTCGACGCCGTGTCCGTCGAGGTCTTCGAGCTCGCGATGTTCAAGACCTGGGCGGCCATCCAGGGCGGCGACGCGCAGTGAGGCTCGGTTCCTCGGACCTCGAGGTCGCCGGGCTCTGCCTGGGCGGCAACACCTTCGGCTGGACCAGCGACGAGGCGGAGTCGCACGCGGTGCTCGACGCCTTCGTCGCGGGCGGCGGCACCCTCGTCGACACCGCCGACCAGTACTCGTGCTGGATCCCCGGCAACTCCGGCGGGGAGTCGGAGCGGATCATCGGCTCGTGGCTGGCCGCGCGCGGCCGCCGGGACGACGTCCTGATCGCCACCAAGGTCGGCAAGCTGCCCGGGTTCACCGGGCTGGCCCCCGCCACGGTCGCCGCGGCCGCGAACGCCTCGCTGGCCCGCCTCGGCGTCGACCACGTCGATCTCTACTACGCCCACGCCGACGACGAGACCGTCCCGCTGGAGGAGAGCCTCGGTGCGCTCGACGCGCTGGTGCGGGCGGGCAAGGTCCGCTACCTGGCGGCGTCGAACTTCTCGGCGAAGCGGCTGGCGGAGGCCCTGGACACCCAGCAGCGCGAGGGGTTCGCCCCGTTCGTGGCCCTGCAGACGAAGTACAACCTGCTCGACCGCGAGGAGTACGAGACCGAGCTCGCGGGGGTCCTCGCCGAGCGCGGGGTCGCGTGCCTGCCGTACCTCGCGCTGGCCAACGGCGTG
>NZ_JACBXB010000738.1 GCF_013870575.1 Pseudonocardia pini | reverse complement strand
CGTGTTCAAGAAGATGTTCGACGACGGGCTGATCTACCGCGCCGAGCGCCTGGTCAACGATCTCCCAGGTCAGGGCCGCACCGGCGGACCGGGCGTCGACCAGCAGGGGCTCGACGTCCGCGAGTCCGGGCTGCGGCGCCCGCTCGGTCCCGTCCGTGCCGGGTTCGGTGCTGCGCAGGACGCCGAGCAGCCCCTGCATCTCGGAGAGGGCCTCCCGCGCCGCGGACGCGACCTCGGCGAGCTCGGCACGGGCCGGATCGGGGAGGTCTCCGATCCGGTAGGGCGCGGTCTCACAGCGCACGGCGATCATGGACATGTGGTGGGCGACGACGTCGTGCATCTCCCGGGCGATCCGTGCGCGCTCCGCCTCCCGAGATCGCGTGCGGAAAGAGTAGGGGGCGGCCCGACGGCGACGTCATGGGGATCACGTCCGATGCGGGACGCAACGGTTTGCGCCGAGCCCCTCCGAGGTCCATGCTTGCGGCCGACAACTCGTTGCGTGATACACGCAAAGAGCAGGTAAAGGACATGACGGTGATCCAGGAGGACCTCGACGTCGCGGACCGGTTGGTCGCCGACGTCGTGCAGCTCGTACGGCTGCTCAAGCGGATCGGCCCCGCCATGCGCGGGCTCGACTCCGCCAGCTTCCCGGTGCTCGCCCGCCTGGCGGCGGACGGGCCGCAGCGCTCCGGCGAGATCGCGGCCGCGATGTGCGCGGACCCGTCGACGGTCAGCCGCCAGGTCGCCGGGCTCGTCCGCGCCGGGCTCGTCGAACGCCGGGCGGATCCCGAGGACGGGCGCGCCAGCCTGCTCGCCGTCACCGAGGACGGGGACCGGGTCCTCGACCACGAGCGCCGGACCCGCGCCGAACGCCTCGCCGAGGCGCTCGCCGACTGGACCCCACAGGATCGCGAGGCCTTCGCCGACCAGTTCGGCCGCTTCGTCGCCGACCTGCAGAAGATGCACGAGAGGGACACCCGTTGACCACCCCGACCACCTCCGCCGCCCCCGCGCGGCAGGCCCCCGACGACCGGGGCGGTGAGCTCACCCACAAGCAGATCCTCACCATCCTGGTCGGGCTCGCCCTCGGGATGTTCCTGGCCGCGCTCGACCAGACCGTCGTCGCCACCGCCATCCGCACCATCGCCGACGACCTCGGCGGGCTGGCCCAGCAGGCCTGGGCCACCACCGCGTTCCTCATCACCGCCACGATCACCACGCCGCTCTACGGCAAGCTCTCGGACATCTACGGCCGCAAGCCGTTGTTCCTCACCGCGATCTCGATCTTCATCGTGGGCTCGGTGCTGTGCACCTTCGCCACCTCGATGTACATGCTCGCGGGCTTCCGCGCGGTGCAGGGGCTCGGCGCGGGCGGGCTCTTCTCGCTGGCCCTGACGATCCTGGGCGACATCGTGCCGCCGCGGGAGCGGGCGCGGTACCAGGGCTACATCCTGGCCGTGTTCGGCACGTCGAGCGTGCTCGGCCCGGTCATCGGCGGGCTGTTCTCCGGCCAGGAGTCCATCGCCGGGATCGACGGCTGGCGCTGGATCTTCCTGGTCAACGTGCCGATCGGGCTCGTCGCCCTGGTCGTCGTGGCCAAGGTGCTCAACGTGCCGCACGTCAAGCGGCCGCACCGGATCGACTGGCCCGGCGCGCTGACCCTGACCATCGGCCTGGTGCCGCTGCTGATCGTGGCCGAGCAGGGCCGCGAGTGGGGCTGGGGCTCCGACCGGTCCATCGGCTGCTACATCATCGGCGCGATCGGTCTGGTGCTGTTCGTCTTCTGCGAACGGGGCCTGGGAGACGACGCGCTCATCCCGCTGCGGCTGTTCCGCAACTCCGTGTTCAGCCTGACCAGCGTGGTCGGGATCATCGTCGGGATGGGGATGTTCGGCGGCATCGCGCTGCTGCCCCAGTTCCTGCAGATCGTGCACGGGGCCAGCCCCACCGAGTCCGGCTTCCTCATGCTGCCGCTGGTCGGCGGGATCATGGTCGCCGCGATCGTCTCCGGCCAGGTGACCTCGAAGACCGGGAAGTACAAGATCTTCCCGATCATCGGCACCGCGCTCATGGTCGGCGCGATGCTGCTCATGCACTTCCGGGTCACGTGGGACATCCCGCTGTGGGAGCTCGACCTCTACATGGCGATGTTCGGCCTCGGCCTCGGCTGCTGCATGCAGACCCTCGTGCTCGCCGTGCAGAACGCGGTGCCCGCGCGGGACATGGGCGTGGCGACGGCCTCGTCGACCTTCTTCCGGCAGATGGGCGGCACGCTCGGCACCGCCGTCTTCCTCTCGGTCCTGTTCTCCACGGTGGGCACCAAGATCACCGACGCGTTCCAGGGCGACGCCGGCCAGGTCTTCCGCGCCGCGGCCGCGGACCCCGCGGTGGCGGCGAACCCCGCCAACCAGCAGATCCTGCAGGGGGCACAGTCCGGTGACCTCTCCACGTCCTCGGGCGTGCTCAGCGACTCCGCCTTCCTGCAGCAGATCGACTCCCGGCTCGCCCGGCCGTTCCTGGTCGGGTTCACCGACTCGATGACGCTCGCCTTCCTCCTCGTCGCGTTCGTGCTCGCGGTGGCGTTCGTCTTCGTGCTGTTCATCAAGGAGTTGCCGTTGCGCACCATGTCCGGCGCCCAGGCCAGGCTGGCGGAGGAGGCGGCGGCGATGCCCGCCGTCGAGCCCGCCGAGACCGTCGTGGGGCAGTCGTTCGATCCGCCCGGCGCGACGAGGCTCTGGTGCAGGTGCCAGCCCGACGCGT
>NZ_JACBXB010000737.1 GCF_013870575.1 Pseudonocardia pini | reverse complement strand
GCGGTTTCCGTCCCGGTGGCGGTGGCGGTCCCGGTGGTGGCGGTGGCGGTGCCCCCGCGGGCGGCGGCTTCCGCGGTCGCCCCGGTGGCGGCGGTCGTCCCGGTGGTCGTGGCGGTACCGCGGGTGCCTTCGGGCGTCCCGGCGGTCCGGCGCGCAAGGGTCGCAAGTCCAAGCGCCAGAAGCGCCAGGAGTTCGACTCGATGCAGGCCCCCTCGGTCGGCGGCGTCCGCCTGCCGAAGGGCCAGGGCGAGACGATCCGGCTGCCGCGCGGTGCGTCGCTGACGGACTTCGCGGACAAGATCAACGCGAACCCGGCCGCCCTGGTCCAGGTGCTGTTCCACCTGGGCGAGATGGTCACCTCGACGCAGTCGGTCTCGGACGAGATCCTCGAGCTCCTGGGCTCGGAGATGAACTACAACGTCCAGGTCGTCAGCCCGGAGGAGGAGGACCGGGAGCTGCTCGACAGCTTCTCCCTCACCTACGGCGAGAACGCGGGCGACGACGACGACCTCGTGGTCCGGCCGCCGGTCGTGACCATCATGGGTCACGTCGACCACGGTAAGACCCGACTGCTGGACACGATCCGGAAGGCGAACGTCCGCGAGGGCGAGGCCGGCGGCATCACCCAGCACATCGGTGCCTACCAGGTCATGTCGGAGCTCGAGGGCTACGAGCGGCCGATCACCTTCATCGACACCCCGGGTCACGAGGCGTTCACCGCCATGCGTGCCCGTGGCGCCAAGTCCACCGACATCGCGGTCATCGTGGTGGCGGCGGACGACGGGGTCATGCCCCAGACGGTGGAGGCGATCAACCACGCCCAGGCGGCCGACGTGCCGATCGTGGTCGCGGTCAACAAGATCGACGTCGAGGGTGCCAACCCGGCGAAGATCCGCCAGCAGCTGACCGAGTACAACCTGGTCGCCGAGGAGTACGGCGGCGACACGATGTTCGTCGACATCTCGGCGAAGCAGGGCACGAACATCGACCAGCTGCTCGAGTCGATCCTGCTCACCGCGGACGCCGCGCTCGACCTGCGGGCCAACCCGAACATGGAGGCCCAGGGCGTCGCGATCGAGGCCCACCTCGACCGTGGCCGCGGCCCCGTCGCGACCGTGCTGGTCCAGCGCGGCACGCTGCGGGTCGGCGACTCGGTGGTGGCGGGCGACGCGTCCGGTCGTGTCCGACGGATGCTCGACGAGCACGGCGAGGACGTCATCGAGGCGTACCCGTCGCGTCCGGTCCAGGTCATCGGCTTCACGTCGGTGCCCGGCGCGGGTGACACGTTCCTCGTCGTCGACGAGGACCGGGTCGCGCGGCAGATCGCCGACCGCAGGCGGGCGCGGGAGCGCAACGCCGAGCTGGCGAGCCGTCGCAAGCGCGTCTCCCTGGAGGACCTCGACGCGGCCCTCAAGGAGACGAACACCCTCAACCTGATCATCAAGGGCGACAACTCGGGTACCGTCGAGGCCCTCGAGGACGCCCTGGTCAAGCTGGAGGTCGGGGACGACGTCGAGCTGCGGGTCATCCACCGCGGCGTCGGTGGCATCACCGAGGGCGACATCAACCTCGCCATCGCGGACAACGTCATCGTCATGGGCTTCAACGTCCGTGCCGAGGGCAAGGCCACGGAGCTGGCCAACCGCGAGGGCGTGGAGATCCGCTACTACTCGGTGATCTACCAGGCGATCGAGGAGATCGAGCAGGCCCTCAAGGGCATGCTCAAGCCGGAGTTCGAAGAGGTCGAGCTGGGCCGCGCCGAGGTGCGGGACGTGTTCAAGTCCTCGAAGTTCGGCACGATCGCCGGTTGCCTCGTGATGAACGGCGAGATCCGCCGCAACGCCCGCGGGCGCCTGCTGCGCGACTCGGTGGTCATCGCGGAGAACCTGCCGATCAGCTCGCTGCGCCGCTTCAAGGACGACGTGGTCGAGGTCCGCGAGGGCTTCGAGTGCGGTCTGACCCTGGGCACGTACAGCGACATCAAGGTCGACGACGTGATCGAGACGTTCGAGATGCGCGAGAAGCCTCGGGCCTGATCGAAGTCGGTGGGCGGCGGTGCTCTCGCAGAGCACCGCCGCCTCCGCGCACACTGACATGTACGTAGGCGCGTTGGAGCTGGACGTCCTGCTCGGGGACGTGCAGTCGCTCAAGCAGAAGCGGTCCGTGGTGCGGCCCGTGGTGGCCGAGCTGCGGAAGCGGTTCGAGGTGGCTGTCGCCGAGGCGGGGCACCTCGACCTGCACCGCCGTGCCCTGATCGGGGTCGCGTGCGTGGCGGCGGACCACGGTCACGTCGTCGAGGTGCTCGCCGCGTGCGAGCGCCTCGTGGCAGGCCGTCCCGAGCTGGAACTACTGTCGGCCCGGCACCGCATGCTGGGACCGGAAGACGACTAGGAGCACGTCATGGTGGACCAGGCCCGCGCCCGCCGGCTGGCGAAGCGGATCTCACAGATCGTCGCGGGGGCGCTGGAGCACGAGGTCAAGGACCCCCGGCTCGCGATGGTCACCATCACCGACACCCGGCTCACCGGTGACCTGCGCGAGGCGACCGTGTACTACACGGTGCTGGGGCGCACGGTCGACGAGGAGCCGGACACCGCGGGTGCCGCCGCGGCGCTGAACAGCGCCAAGGGCGTGCTGCGGACGATGGTCGGCCAGGGCACCGGGATCCGGCACACCCCCAGCCTCACGTTCGTCACCGACGAGGTCCCGCACGAGGCCCGTCGCATGGAGGAGCTCCTCGCCCGCACCCGGGCGTCGGACGCCGAGGTCGC
>NZ_JACBXB010000736.1 GCF_013870575.1 Pseudonocardia pini | reverse complement strand
CCACCGCGCTTGCGGCGTAGGACCAGCAGCAGGGCGATCCCGCCGATCACCAGGGCGCCGGCACCGCCGACGACGGTCCAGAAGACCCACGGGGTCATGCCGAGGATGTCCTCACCGGACTGGTCGGCGGGGGTGGCCGCCGCGACCGGGGCCACGTCGCCGAAGCGCTCCTTGGCCTTCGCGGCCTCGGTCTTGAGCTCCTTGGCCTGGTTGTGGTCGGGGTCGACCAGCAGCAGCCGGTCGAAGTCCGCGATCGCGTCGGTGTAGTGGCCGGCGTAGTAGTCCGCGAGGGCGTCGCGGTAGAGGGTGTCGTTCGGGCCCAGCTGGTTCTGGACGCCGTTGCGCGCCATCAGCTCGTTCAGCCCGGTGGACGGGGCGATGAAGTTGAAGGCCTGGTCACCCCGCAGGTACGCGCTGTTGACGCCGACGACGTCGCCCTCCAGGTCCACCGTCGGGCCGCCGCTCATGCCGGGCGACAGCGAGGCGCTGGTCTCGTAGAAGGGCACCGAGCCGATCGTGCGGGTGGTGCTGACCTGACCGTCCTTGTTGGACGGCTCGAGGGTGGTGTCGGTGGCGGCGTCGGCGCTGGCCGGGTAGCCGATGGACAGCACCGGGGTGCCGACGGCGGCCGAGGTGCCCTTGTCGAGCTCCACCGACGGCAGGTCGGTGCTCTCGATCTTCAGCAGCGCCACGTCACCCTGCGAGTGCGGCCGGAAGTCGACCAGGCGGGCGGGGACCGAGGTACCGGTCGTCGAGCTTCCGGTGCCGGAGCCGATCACGGCGGCGTACTGGACGTCGACCGGGGAGCCCTTCGCCGAGCCCTCGACCGTCCAGTTGGACATGCCGTACTCGACGACGTCGGCGAGCGGGAGGGACGGGTCCCTGGCGACCAGGTCCTGGGCCACGGTCTGGACGAAGTCCGCCCGGACGCCCTCGGGGGTCGTCGTGTCGACACAGTGCCCGGCCGTGGCGATGTAGCCCTGCGGGTTCACGCCGAAGCCGGTGCAGGTTCCGGTGAGGGTGATCGGCTGGCCGCTGTTGAAGTAGAGGCCGTCCGTGTCGCCCACGTAGGCGGTGTAGGTCGAGGTCAGGTAGACGATCGCGGGGCGCACCTCGGCGGCGGCCTTCTCGGTCGGGCTCGCCTGCTGCGGCGAGCCTGCGGGCGGGGCGCCGGGCTCCTGCGCCAGGGCCGTACCCGCGGTGGCGAGCGTGACCGAGGCGGCGACGGCGAAGGCGGCGGCGGCCCGGGCGATGGTGCCGGTCATGTCGGGGTCCTCTCTGGAGTGGCGATCCGGCCGGTCGGCCCGTCGCCCCGGGCTGGTCCCCATCTGGGGTGGGGCCCGTCGTTGACAGGGAGAACTCTGCTCGACCGGGAGGCCGCGAACGAGGTCGTCACCTCCTCGATCAGGGGTGGGGCTGGCACCACCCCGGCAGACGCGGTGGGCTCATCGAGGTGCACCGGGCCGCTCCCTCGGCGGAACGGGCGCGCGGGCGGCACACTGTCTCGCATGGAGCAACAGACCGCGGAGCCGACGATCGGCTCGGTGCGCGTGCTGGTCGTGGACGACCAGCGGCCGTTCCGCGCCGCGGCCGCGGCGGTGATCGCCCGGATGCCGGGCTGGGAGGTCGCGGGGGTCGCCGAGACCGGTGAGGCCGCTGTGACCGCGGCCGCCGGGCTGCGCCCCGATCTGGTGCTGATGGACGTCCACCTCCCCGGGATCGACGGCGCCGAGGCCGCCGCGCGCGTCCGCGAGGTCGCGCCCACCGCGGTGACCGTGCTCTGCTCCACCTACCGCGCCGAGGACCTGCGGATCGACCCGGCGGGCCCCGGCATCGGCGGCTACCTGCACAAGGAGGAGCTCGGCGCCCCCGTGCTCCGGGAGCTGTGGGAGCGCCTCAGCCCCGCCGCCTGACCGAGATCGGCGGGAGCGCCGTAGCCCGACCGCCGACTCACCGCCCGGACCCGCGCAAGCCCCACCCCAACGCGCGAGTCCCCCACTTCCGACGCGCGAGTCGGACACCACAGCCCGCGAGTCCCCCACTTCCGACGCGCGAGTCGGACACCACGGCGTTCGAGTCCGACACCAGAGCGCACGACTCCCGAGCGCCGGGGCGCAAGTCCGACGCCAGCCCGCGAGTCCCTCACTTTCGACGCGCGAGTCGGACACGAGGGCGCACGAATCCGACGGCAGCACCGCCGAGTCCGTGCCCGAGCACCCGGGATCCGCTGTGTGTCCGACTCGCGGGCTGCGGTGTCCGACTCGCGCCCTGATGTCCGACTTGCGTGTCGTGGTGTCCGACTTGCGTGTCGTGGTGTCCGACTCGCGCGCCCTAATGTCCGACTCGCGCGTCGAAAGTGAGGGACTCGCGGATCGCGGTCCGACTCGCGCGTCGTGGTGCCCGACTCGCGCGCCCTGACGTCCGACTCGCGCGTCGAAAGTGAGGGACTCGCGGATCGCGGTCCGACTCGCGCGCCGTGGTGTCCGACTCGCGCGTCGGAAGTGGGGGACTCGCGCGTCGGAAGGGGGACTCGCGCGGTGCGAGTGAAAATCGTGGGTCGGGGCAGGGTTCGTGGTCAGGCTTGGAGGGAGCGGGCTACGGGGGCTCGGGCCAGGCGGATCGCCGGGATGGCGCCCAACACGAGGGAGCCGACCAGGACCGCGGGGACGATCAGGGCGATGGGCCAGACCGGCACCGCGACGTCCGCGGCCACGCCCGTCTGGCTCGCCACCTGCCACCACAGCACCCGGCCGACGCCGAGCCCGAGCAGC
>NZ_JACBXB010000735.1 GCF_013870575.1 Pseudonocardia pini | reverse complement strand
CGTCCGCGGCGGCGGCCGCCCGCCCCACCCCCCGCCGCAGGTTGACGGCGGTGGGCCGGGCCGAGGCGATCACCTCCGGATCGACGCCCTCGCGGCGGGCCAGGACCACCCCGAACGCCCCCGCCACCCCGAGCGCGGGCGCACCCCGGACCACCAGCCGTCGAATCGCGTCGACGAGGGCGGCGACGGAGGATACGGCGACCAGGTGTCGTTCGGGGAGCCGAGTCTGGTCGAGCAGCACGAGCGCGTCGCCCTCCCAGGCGAGCGTGGGCGGCAGGTCAGTGGCGGAGGACACCGGTGAACCTTCTCAGAAGGAGACACCACGGGCAGGCGGAGCACCCTATAGTCACCGCACCTGGTAGATGCACCTCAACATCGTTGTAGGCGAGGCTACATTGCGCGTGTGGACGGTCGTGGCGCTCGCCGTCGCGCTCCTGACCTCCGGCTGCGCCGCGCAGACCGTCACCGCCGACCGGGCCCCGATCGCCGAGCGCACGCTGCAGGTGACCACGACCACTACCATGATCACCGACGCCGTCCGCCGGATCGGCGGCGACCGCGTGCAGGTGACCGGGCTGATGGGGCCGGGTGTGGACCCCCACCTGTTCAAGGCCAGCGCGCGGGACGTCCGGACCTTCCGCAACGCCGACGTCGTCTTCTACGGCGGCCTGGGGCTCGAGGGGAAGATGGGAGACCTGCTCGCGCAGCTCGCCGCCCGCCAGCCCACGACCGCGGTGACCGACGGGATCCCACGGGAGGCCCTGCTCACCCACGCGGGCAGCCCCGAGCCGGATCCGCACATCTGGTTCGACGTGGCGCTCTGGGAGGACTGCGTCCGCACGATCGCGGAGCGACTCGAGGGCCTCGACCCCACGCACGCCGCGGTCTACCGGGCCAACCTCGCGGACTACCTCGCCGAGCTCACCGCGCTCGACGGCGAGGTCCGCGCCCGGATCGCCGCGATCCCCGCCGACCGGCGGCTGCTGGTCACCTCGCACGACGCCTTCGCCTACTTCGGCCGCCGCTACGGCATCGAGGTCGCCGCCATCCAGGGCATCTCGACGGCCGCGGAGGCGACGACCGCCGACGTCGAGCGGGTGGCGGCGCTGCTCGCCGAGCG
The DNA here is from genome assembly GCF_013870575.1 of Pseudonocardia pini. Lineage (GTDB taxonomy): Bacteria > Actinomycetota > Actinomycetes > Mycobacteriales > Pseudonocardiaceae > Pseudonocardia > Pseudonocardia pini. The sequence goes on along the minus strand of NZ_JACBXB010000735.1, from coordinate 1,652 downwards.
CCGGGTGCCCGCGGCGTTCATCGAGACGTCCGTCCCGCGGCAGACGGTCGACGCCCTGCTCGCCGCGACCGCGCAGCGAGGGTTCACCACCCGCGTCGGTGGGGAGCTGTACACGGACTCCGGCGGCGCCGAGGGCACCCCGGAGGGCACCTACGTCGGCATGGTCCGGGCCAACGCCGAGATGATCGCGTCCGCCCTGGGCGCCGTTGCGCAGGAGAGGTGACGATGGACGCCCTGGAGATCTCCGGGCTCACGGTCAGCTACCGGGCCACCCCCGCCCTCTGGCAGGTCGACGCGACCTTCCCGCGCGGGGCGCTGTCCGCGATCGTCGGGCCCAACGGGGCGGGCAAGTCCACGCTGCTCAAAGCCTCGTTGGGGCTGGTCGCAGCCGAGTCCGGCACGGTGCGCATCGCCGGTGTGGAGGGCCGCGCGGCGCTGGCGAACCTGGCCTACGTGCCGCAGGCCGAGTCGGTGGACTGGGACTTCCCGATCACCGTCGACGAGGTCGTCGCGATGGGCCGCTACCGCTCCGCGGGCTGGTTCCGCCGGATCGGCCGCGCCGACCGCGCGATCGCCACGCAGTGCCTGGAGCGAGTGGGGATGGCCGCCTTCGCCCGCCGTCAGATCGGCCGGCTGTCCGGCGGGCAGCGGCAGCGCGTCTTCCTCGCCCGCGCGCTCGCCCAGCGGGCCGAGGTGCTGGTGATGGACGAGCCGTTCGCGGGCATCGACGCCCGCACGCAGGCCGACCTGCTCGAACTGCTGCGCGAGCTGTCGGACGAGGGCGGGTCCACCGTCGTCGTGCACCACGACCTGGCCCAGGTGCGCGGCGCGTTCGACTGGGCGCTGCTGCTCAACGTCCGGGCGCTGGGCTGCGGCCCGGTGGCCGAGGTGCTCACCGAGGAGCGGGTCCGCGAGGCCTACGGCGCGGGCCTGCCGGAGGGGACGCCGGTGTGGACCGGCTGAGCGCTCTGCTGGGCCTGCCGTACACCGACACCGTCGTCGTCGCGGGCGCGTTGGTGCTGGGGATCTCCGCGGGGGTGCTCGGCTCCTTCGCTGTCCTGCGTGGACGGTCCCTGGTCGGCGACGCCATCGCCCACGCCACGCTGCCCGGGGTGTGTGTCGCGTTCCTGGTCACCGGCACGAAGGAGGTCGCGGGCCTGCTGGCCGGGGCCGCGGTCGCCGGGGTGGTCGCGGCGCTGTTGATGGTCGCGGTCGAGCGCAGCGTGCTGCGCGCGGACACCGCGATCGGCGTGGTGCTCTCCGGCTTCTTCTCCCTCGGCATCGTGCTGCTCACCCACATCACCGCGACCGGCGACGCCCAGCAGGCGGGCTTGGAGGCCTTCCTCTTCGGGCAGGCCGCCGGCCTGCTGGAACGGGACGTTGCGGTGATGGGGGCGATCGGGCTCGTCGGGTTGGTGGCGGTGGCGGTGCTGCGCCGGGTGCTGGCCGCGACCCTGTTCGACCGGGCGTACGCGGCGGCGATCGGGCTGTCCACCCGGCTCGTCGAGGTGGCGGTGACGCTCTTCCTGGTGGCCGCGGTGGTGATCGGGGTGCGGCTGGTCGGCGCGATCCTGATGGTCGCGATGCTCGCCGTGCCGACGGTCGTGGCGCGGCAGCTGGCGGACCGGTTCGGCTGGGTGCTGGTGCTGGCC
>NZ_JACBXB010000734.1 GCF_013870575.1 Pseudonocardia pini | reverse complement strand
CCGGGTCCGCCCCGGCCGACCCCCGCCGGGCCCGCGCTCGGGATCGCGCCGGTGTGGGCCTGCGCCGCGGTGGCGACCGACCAGGCCGCCGAGCCCGCGAGGGAGGCGACGATCGCCCCCGTCACCACACCGGCCGCCGGCAGCGCGGCATCCGGTGCACGCCGAGCAGGGCAGCGGCCGCGACCAGCCCCAGGGCGAGCGAGGTCCAGCCCAGCCAGGGCTGCCACCCGTCGAGCAGGTGGAAGCCCCACCCCGCGGCGACCGCGGTCGAGGCGGCCGGCAGGACACGGGCGGCGGCGGTCGAACGGATCCGCCAGAGCTCCACCGCGCCCATCCCGACCAGCGCCGCGATCGCCGGCGCGAGGGCGACCGTGTAGTACGGGTGGATGATCCCGGCCATGTAGCTGAACAGCAGCCCGGTGACCAGCAGCCAGCCGCCCCACACGATCACGGCGGCGCGGAGCCGGTCGGTCCGCGGGCGTCGCCAGGTCAGCCAGATCAGTCCGACCAGCAGGATCAGCGCCGCCGGGAGCAGCCACGACGCCTCCGTGCCCATCTCGGACCCGAACAGCCGGGTGATGCCGGTCCGGCCCCAGCCGCCACCGGCGCCGCCGCCGACGCTGCCGGTCTCGTCCCCGGTCAGCCGGCCGAACCCGTTGTAGCCCAGCACCAGCTCGAGCACGGAGTTGTTCTGCGAGCCGCCGATGTACGGCCGCGACGACGCGGGCCACAGCTCGACGACCACGACCCACCAGCCCGCGCTCACGATCATCGCGATGCCGGCGAGCACCAGGTCCCGGATCCGTCGGCCGACGCCGGTGGGCGCGGCGAGCAGCCACACCGCGGCGAGGGCGGGGACGATCAGGAAGGCCTGCACCATCCTCGTGAGGAAACCCGCGCCGAGGACCACGCCGGCGAGCACCAGCCACCGGGTGTGACCCCGTTCGAGCCCGCGCAGGGTGGCCCAGGCGGCGGCGACCAGGAGGAGGACCAGCAGGGCGTCGGGGTTGTTGAAGCGGAAGATCAACGTCGCGACGGGGGTGAGCGCGAGGACCGCGCCTGCGAGCAGCCCAGCCGCATGGCCGGAGGTGCGACGGACGGTGGCGTACAGCAGTGCGACGGCGCCGATCCCCATGAGCGCCTGGGGCACCAGGATGCTCCAGCTGCTGAGCCCGAAGAGCCGCACCGACAGTCCGGTGACCCACAGCGCCGCGGGGTCTTGTCGACGGTGATCGAGCCGGCGGCGTCGGACGAGCCGAAGAACCACGCCTCCCAGCTCGCGCCGCCTGCCTGCGACGCAGCCGAATAGAAGGCGTTCGCCCAGCCCGAGACGGAGAGGTTCCACAGGTAGAGGAACCCCGTCGCGACGAGGAGCGCCGCGGCCGAGACGCGCTCGACCAGCCGGGTCCGCGGTCGCGGCGGCGGCTCGTCGGGAGCGTGCGAGTCGGTGGGGCGGGCGGAGAGGGTGCTCGTCACGGTGCCCGAGAGTGGTGGGCGGTCCTGTGCCGCCCCGGTGCCCGACCTGTGGGCCGCCTGTGTGACTCGCGGGCGGTGTCCGACTCGCGGGCGGTGGTGTCCGACTCGCGGGCGGTGGTGTCCGACTCGCGCGTCGGGACCGGGGGACTCGCGGGCGGTGGTGTCCGACTCGCGGGGCTCGGGCGGGAACGTGCTCAGGGACGGGACGCGGTGGGGGTCGGGTGGAGGGCCGGGGCGGGGAGGGTGACGGTGAAGACCGTCTCGCCCGGCTCGCTCCTCAGGTCCACGCGGCCCGCGTGGGCCCCCACCACGGCGTCGACGATGGCCAGGCCGAGGCCGGTGCTGGGGGTGTCCCCGCCCAGCCGCTCCCGGGCCGTCGCGCCCCGGGCGAAGCGCTGGAACACCGTGGGCTGCAGGGTCGCGGGGATGCCGGGGCCGGTGTCGCGGACCCGCAGGACGGCCGTTCCCGCGACCTCCGCCAGCCCCACGGTGACGACCGTCCCCGGCGGGGTGTGGGTGCGCGCGTTGGCCAGCAGGTTGGTGAGGACCTGGGTGAGCCGCGAGGCGTCGCCGGGCACCGTCACCGGCTCCTCGGGCAGGTCCAGCTCCCAGCGGTGGCCGGGGCCGGCGACGTGGGCGTCGGACACGGCGTCGACCACGAGGCGGGTGAGGTCGACGGGGGCGCGCTCCAGCGGTCGGCCCGCGTCCAGCCGCGCGAGCAGGAGCAGGTCCTCGACCAGTGTGGACATCCGCTCGGCCTGCGAGGTGATGCGTCCCAGCGAGTGCGAGGCCTGTGTGGACAGCTCCGGGTCGCGCGCGGTCAGCTCGGCGTAGCCGCGGATCGCCGCGAGCGGGGTGCGCAGCTCGTGGCTGGCGTCGGCGACGAAGCGGCGCAGCCGGGTCTCGCTCTCCTGGCGGGCGTCGAGCGCACCGGCGACGTTGTCCAGCATGTGGTTCAGCGCCACGCCGACCTGCCCGACCTCCGTCCGCGCATCCGGCGACGGGACGCGGGCGGCCAGCTCGACCTCGCCGGAGTCCAGCGGCATCGTCGACACCGCGGCCGCGATCCCCGCGACCTCCTCGAGCGGCCGGAGCTCGCGCCGCACGACCACCGTCGCGGCGACCACGGCCCCGCCGAGCGCCACCGCGATCACGACCAGCTCGATGACCACCAACCGGTTGACGATGTCCGTGACCTGCTCCGCGGGCTGCCCCAGGACGAGCACCGTCCCGCCCGGCCCCGCTGTCGCGACGGCGCGGTAGTCCCCGAGCGACAGCGTGACCGTCTGCGGACGGTC
>NZ_JACBXB010000733.1 GCF_013870575.1 Pseudonocardia pini | reverse complement strand
AGCCTGCGGGACGCCGTCGGCAGGCGCTCCGGCCGCACCCCCGCCCGGCTCCGCGAGCCAGGAGGGGGACGAGAGGTCTCGCTCCACACTGTCCTCCGCTGGTCCGTACCCCGATCCGGCCGGGACGCCGCACGGACCGGGCCGCACCGCGCGACCGGTCTCCCGGAGACGACTCCCGGAGACGACGACCGCCCGGCCCGTGTCCGCCGGGGAGCTGCGCGACCCGACATCTGTAGGTCCTCGGGACACTACCGGGGAGATCCGCGGCGGGCGGTCGGGTGAGCGGGTCTGCGATGACCGGTCGCCCCCGGGTGGACCGGCGGTGAACGGCAAGCCGACACGCCGCGGGTGATCGCGTGATTCCCCCCATCGGTCCGCCCGGCGCACGGTGGCGACCGGGGCGAGGCTCGAGCGAGGGGTCCGGGGAACGACACCGGGAAGCAGACAGGCGCCCCGTCCGCGTCGTTGCGGCGGTGCGCCCGGTCACAGAGGCTAGGTCACACCCCCGGCGACCGTCCAGGGTCCGCGCGGGCCAAAGCTCGCCGCCGGGTGGACGCGGCTACTCGAAGCGGGCCGGGTCCCCCGCGCCCTTGCGGACGACCTCCGGCTCGGGCCCCGACAGGTCCACGACGGTCGTCGGCTCGGTGCCGCACTCCCCCGAGTCCACGACGCCGTCGACGGCGTTGTCGAGCAGCTCCTTGACCTCCCAGCCCAGCGTGGGCGGCTCCTCGGCGTCGGGCAGCAGGAGGGTGGAGGACAGCAGCGGCTCGCCCAGCTCGTCGAGCAGGGCCTGGACGACGCGGTGGTCCGGGATGCGCACGCCGACGGTCTTCTTCTTCGGGTGCAGCAGCCGCCGCGGGACCTCCTTGGTCGCCGGGAGGATGAAGGTGTACTGCCCCGGCGTCGCCGCCTTGACCGCGCGGAACACGGTGTTGGAGACCTGCACGAACTGGCCGAGCTGCGCGAAGTCCCGGCAGACGAGGGTGAAGTGGTGCTTCTCGTCCAGCCTGCGGATGCCGCGGATCCGGGCGAGCCCGTCGGCGTTGCCGATCGCGCAGCCCAGCGCGAAGCACGAGTCGGTGGGATAGGCGATCAGCCCGCCCCCGCGGACCAGGTCCACGACCTGCCCGATCGCGCGTCGCTGCGGATTGTCCGGGTGTACGTCGAAGTACCGGGCCACGGCCGGACCATAGACCCTGCGACGGCCCGCGGCGATCAGTAGCGTGGATCCGGTGACCCCAGCCGAGCTCCTCAGCGACTGTTTCGGCCGGATCGCGGAGGGTGTCCCCGCGGTCCTCGACGGCCTCCGGGACGACCAGCTCGCCCTCCGCATCGACGGCGAGGCCAACTCCATCGCGTGGCTCGTCTGGCACCTCACGCGGGTGCAGGACGACCACGTCGCGGACGCCTTCGGCACCGAGCAGGTCTGGCTCGCCGACGGCTGGCACGAGCGCTTCGCCCTCCCCCTCGAGCCCGCCGACACCGGGTACGGGCACGGGTTCGACCAGGTCGCCGCGGTGCGGGCGAACGCGACCCTGCTCGCCGGCTACCACGCCGCCGTCGCGGAGCGGACGCTGCAGCTGCTCGCGGACGTGACCCCCGAGCAGCTCGACGAGGTGGTCGACGACGCGTGGGACCCGCCGGTCACCCGCGGCGTCCGCCTGGTCTCGGTGTTCGACGACGACGCGAAGCACCTCGGCCAGGCCGAGTTCGCCCGCGGCCTGCTCCCCGGCTGAGCCGAGAGGAAACGACGATGGACCTCCAGCTGCGCGGTAAGCGCGCCATCGTGACCGGCGGCAGCCGCGGGATCGGCCTCGCGGTCGCCGACGCCCTGGCCGCCGAGGGCTGTGCCGTCGCCGTCGTGTCCCGCGGCAAGGAGGCCCTGCAGGAGGCCGCCACCCGCGTCGGCAGGCACGGCACCCCGGTCGTCGCCGTGGCCGCGGACACCACCGACGACGCGGACGTCCGGGCCATGGTCGACGAGGTCGTGGCCCAGCTCGGCGGGGTGGACGTCCTGGTCAACGCGGCCGCCACGCCGGCGAGCTCGGGCCCGCAGGGCGCGGCGTCGGACACGACCGACGAGCTCATGCGCGAGCAGTTCGAGACGAAGGTGCTCGGCTACCTGCGGTGCGCGCGGGCCGTCGCGCCCCACATGGTCGGGCAGGGTTTCGGGCGGATCGTGAACGTCAGCGGGCTCAACGCGCGCGGGTCGTCGTCGCTGGTCGGCTCGGTGCGCAACGTGTCGGTGGCGGCGATGACCGCCGCGCTGGCGGACGACCTGGGGCCGAAGGGCGTCACGGTCACGGTGGTCCATCCCGGACTCACCGTCACCGAGCGCACCCCGGGCATGATCCGCGCGAAGGCCGAGGCGGACGGCACCTCCGAGGAGGAGGCCGAACGCGCGCTCGGCCGGTCGAGCAGGCTGGGCCGCCTGGTCACGGCGGCCGAGGTCGCCGACGTCGTGGTGTTCCTCGCGTCCCCGCGCAGCGTGGCGGTCAACGGGGACGCCGTGGCCGCGGGCGGGGGCCAGCCCGGGGTCACGTTCTACTGATCTCTCGCCGCGCTCTCCCAGCGTGACCACGGACGTGCCGACGATCACCCGAACGCGCCGACACGATCGGCCCGTGCAACGCGATGACCAGGTGTGGACGCGATGAACGACCCCCAGGCGGGCCTGCCCCGCATCCCCGACCCGCGTCCCGCCCCGGACGTGCTCACCGAGGACGTGCTGGCCGACGACCGGCTGATCGAGGCGGTCCGCACCGGCGTCCGCGGGA
>NZ_JACBXB010000732.1 GCF_013870575.1 Pseudonocardia pini | reverse complement strand
AGCACCGCCGCCCAGCACAGCGCGACCAGGAGGAGGAGCCCGAGCACCGCCCGGAGCCGACCGGGCCGCGCCGGACGGGCCGCGACCGTGATCCTCGGCAGCTCGTCGGTGTCGGCGTCGGGGACGGAGGGCCATGCCCGTGGCGTCGTCATCGGGTCGATCGGCAGGGGGCTCATCGACTCGGCACGCCCTGCCGACCGACGAGCGGCAGCGCGTCGAGCACGCCCCCCGACGAGGTGGTGGTCGGGGCCGGGCCGAGGGTCATCTGACCGGCGATCCGGGCGTCGGCGATGCTGCCGTCACCGTTCGGGTCGACGTCGATGACCTGCACCGCGTTCGAGAAGCTGTTGGAGACGTAGGCCAGGAAGCCGCCGCCCCTCCTGGCGCCGAACGTGATGCCGTGGCAGCCGGCGTTGCACGGCAGGTCCTTGACGACCTCGTTGGTCGTGGGGTCCACCACCGTCACGGTCTGCGAGAGGGTGTTGGCCGCCAGCAGCGCCTTGCCGTCCGGGCTGACCGGCAGCTGGATGGTGAGACCGCCCCAGGGCTTGCCGGTCTCGGGCCCGGTCGCCGGGTCGTAGTTCTGCCAGAGGTCGATGACCCGGCTCCGGACCAGGCCGCCGTCGCCGTCGGCGCAGGCGTCCTCGGCGAGCGAGATGCAGGAGATGCTCGTCCCGCGGGCGGTGGAGATGTACGCGGCCCTGGCGTCGGGCGTCATCGAGGCGGGACGGGTCCGGGAGCCCGTCCGGCGTGGTCGTCCGGGTGTCCGGGCCCGGCAACGCCATGGACTCGGTGAACGCCGACGTGGAACGGACCCTCCGCAGCGTCGCCCGAGGAGACGGCTGATGAGCGAGTTCACCGCACCGCCGCTGACCCCCACCGGCCCCTCCGGGGACGCCATGGACCGCCGTTTCCTAGCGATCCGCGAGTCCGGCTGGGGGACGCCGTTCACGCTGGTCCAGCCACGGAACCTCTGCTTCTGGGTGTTCGTCTGGGGCATGGTCGCCGGCACCGTCCACATGGTCGGGTTCCTGGTGCCTGCCGGGCAGTACGGCGTCGCCCTGGGCAGCGGCGTCCTGCTGTTCGGCGTGTACACGGTGCCGTGGCTGCTGTTGTTGCACTACCACAACCGCTACACCTCGATCCCGGCCCGACCGCTCGTCCTCGCGTTCGTCTGGTCCTTCGTGGCGGGCACGTTCTGGATGGGCATCCAGGGCAACCCGGCGATCCTCTCGCTGTACAGCAAGGCCTTCGGTCCGGCGTTCGGACAGAGCTGGTCCGCGGGGCTCACCGCCCCGATCACCGAGGAGATCATCAAGGCGACGGCGCTGGTGCTCGTCGTCGGCCTGGCGCCCCGCCTGGTCAACAGCGCCTACGACGGCCTGGTCATCGGCGCCTACTCCGGCCTCGGCCTGCAGATCGCCGAGGACATCCTCTACGTCGTCAACAGCGCCGCGGGCGCGCACGGCACCGACCAGGTCGGCACGGCGGTCGGCATCCTGACCAACCGCGGCTACGTCGGCCTCTTCCAGCACGTCCTGTTCAGCGCGGTGTACTGCGCCGGGCTCGTGTGGCTGCTCGGTCGCGGCAGCCGCCACCGGCTGCGCGGGGCCCTGCTCGTCCTCGCGGTGACCCTCCTGCACTCGGCCTGGGACAACTCCGCCGCCCTCGGCTTCCTGCTCGCGGGCCCCCTCGGCCCGCTCCTGCTCCTCTGGGTCCTGCTCCCGGTCCTCGGCCTGCTGCTGCTGTGGCTGACGTTCCGGCTCGCCGCACCGCGGGAGCAGGCCTGGATGCGCGACCTGCTCCGCCCCGAGGTCGAACGCGGCGTGATCACCGAGGAGGAGCTCGTCGCGGTCAGCGGCGGGTACCGCGCCCGCCGCCGGTACCTCCGCCACGCCGAGCACCGCCGGGCCGAGAAGCACGTCCTGCACGCCATCGCGGACTTCGCGAGCGAGCTCGCGCGCGGCGGCGGCCGCGAGACCGCCCGGGTCGAGCACGCGCGCGCGGAGATCCTCCGGCTCCGCGCCGCCTGAGCCGACACGCCCCCGCACCTGACCGGGCTCTCTCCCCGCTCAGGCGGGCGGATCGAGGTCCGCGTCGTGCACGAGCAGCGCCACCTGGACGCGGTTGTTGAGGTCCAGCTTGGTGAGGATCGCCGAGACGTGGGTCTTCACGGTGCCCAGGCTGAGGTGGTGACGGGCGGCGATCTCGGCGTTGGACCGACCGGCGCCGATGTCGAGGGCGACCGTGCGCTCCCGGTCGGCGAGCAGGTCGAGCCTGCGGCGGGCGGCGGTGCCGCGCGAGTCGTGGTCCGACTCGGCGACCCGGTCGATGAGCCTGCGCATCACCTCCGGCGACAGCACCGGGCGGCCCTGCGCGGCGTGCCGGATCGCGACGACCAGCTCGTCGGGCGGGGTGTCCTTGAGCAGGAACCCCGCGGCGCCCGCCCGCAGGGCGCGCAGGACGTGCACGTCGGCGTCGAAGGTGGTCAGCACGACGACCTGGGGTGCGGACACGCGACGCCGGAGCGTCTCGGTGGCGGTGAGCCCGTCCATCCCGGGCATCCGGATGTCCATGAGCACGACGTCGGGGCGGTGCTCCCCCACGAGCGCGATCGCCTCCGCGCCGTCCCCCGCCTCGGCGACCACCCGCAGGTCGGGGGCCCCGCGGAGCATCATGGTGAGCCCGAAGCGGACGACGGGATCGTCGTCCACCACGAGGACGGTCACCTCGGCCTCGTCCACGGTCATCTCGGCCACGGCAGCCACAGTCCCACGCGCC
>NZ_JACBXB010000731.1 GCF_013870575.1 Pseudonocardia pini | reverse complement strand
TCGGCGACCTGGTCGGGGAGAACGCCGAGCGGCTCGCGCGGCTCGAGGTGAACGACTCCGGCAAGCTCTACCGCGAGATGATCGGGCAGCTCACGGGCCTGGGCGGCTGGTACCACTACTTCGCGGGCCTCGCGGACAAGCTCGAGGGGCGGCAGATCCCCTCGCCCAACCCGAACTACCTGGTCTACACCCGGCGCGAGCCGGTGGGGGTGGTCGCGGCGATCACGCCGTGGAACTCGCCGCTGCTGCTCATGACCTGGAAGCTCGCCCCGGCGTTGGCCGCGGGCTGCACGGTGGTGGTCAAGCCGTCCGAGCACTCCCCCGCCTCGACGCTGGGCTTCGCGGAGCTGATCGACCGGGCCGGGTTCCCGCCGGGCGTGGTGAACGTGGTGACCGGGCTGTCCCGCGAGGTGGGGGCGCACCTGGCCGGGCACCCGGGCGTCGACAAGGTGGCGTTCACCGGCTCGACGGCGACGGGGCGCGCGGTCGCCCACGCCGCGGCCGAGAACCTGAACCCGGTCACCCTGGAGCTGGGCGGGAAGTCCCCGCAGGTCGTCTTCCCCGACGCGGACCTGCAGGCCGCCGCGAACGGGCTGATCGCCGGGGTGTTCGCCGCGACCGGGCAGACCTGCATGGCGGGCTCGCGGCTGATCGTGCACGAGGACGTCCACGACGAGCTGGTCCGGCTCGTCGCCGAACGCGCCGCCACGATCCGGCTCGGCGACCCGAACGACCCGGAGACCGAGATGGGGCCGGTCGCCAACGCGCCGCAGTACGAGAAGGTGCTCGGCTACCTGGAGGCCGCGAAGCGCGAGGGCGCGACGGTCGCCTACGGCGGTGCCGCCGACACCGGGCTCGGCGGCTACTTCGTGCAGCCGACCGTGCTGACGGGCGTCGGCCCGGAGTCGACGATCGTGCGCGAGGAGGTCTTCGGGCCGGTGCTGTCCGCCTACACGTTCACCACCGAGGACGAGGCGGTGCGGCTGGCCAACGACACCCCGTACGGGCTGGCGGGCGCGGTCTGGACGAAGGACGTGCACCGCGCGCACCGGATGGCCGCCCGGATCCGCGCCGGCTCGGTGTGGATCAACGCCTACCGGGTGGTGGCCCCCAGCGTGCCGTTCGGCGGGTTCGGGGCGAGCGGGGTGGGCCGGGAGAACGGCGCCGCGGCCGTGGACGCGTACCTGGAGACCAAGTCGGTGTGGGTGGAGCTCACCGGCGGGACCCGGGACCCCTTCACCCTCGGCTGACCCGGAGCGAACGGCACTCTCGCTCAGACCTAGTGAGCGAGAGTGCCGTTCGCTCGTTCCTTCTGTCGGTGTCGAATGCGAACATATGTTCGTGTCCCGGATCCGGTCGCGTGCCGAGGCGAGCATCCTGCATGCCGACCTCGACTCCTTCTACGCCTCGGTCGAGCAGCGCGACGCCCCGCGGCTGCGCGGGCGGCCCGTGATCGTCGGTGGCGGGGTCGTGCTCGCGGCCAGCTACGAGGCCAAGGCCTTCGGCGTGCGGACGGCGATGGGCGGGCGGCAGGCGAAGGCGCTCTGCCCCGGCGCGATCGTGGTCCCGCCACGCTTCTCCGCCTACAGCGAGGCGAGCAAGGCCGTGTTCGCGGTGTTCGAGGACACCACCCCGCTGGTCGAGGGACTGTCGATCGACGAGGCGTTCCTCGACGTCGGTGGCCTGTGGCGGATCGCCGGGACCCCCACGGCGATCGCGGCCCGACTGCGGGAGCAGGTCGCCCGGGAGGTCGGGCTGCCGATCACGGTGGGCGTGGCCTGCACCAAGTTCCTGGCCAAGGTCGCGTCGGCGGTCGCGAAGCCGGACGGGCTGCTCGAGGTCCCCCCCGGCGGCGAGCTCGCCTTCCTGCACCCGCTGCCCGTCGAGCGGCTGTGGGGCGTCGGCAAGGTCACCGCGGCGAAGCTGCACGGGTTGGGGATCCGGACGGTCGGGGAGGTCGCCGACCTCGGCGAGCCCACCCTCGTCTCGCTGCTCGGGCGAGCGAGCGGCAGGCACCTGCACGCGCTGGCGCACAACCGCGACCCCCGGGTCGTCGACACCGGGGTGCGCCGCCGGTCGATCGGCTCGCAGCGGGTCCTGGGGCGCAGGCGGCGCAGCCCCGAGGAGCTCGACGCCCTCCTCGCCGGCATCGTCGACCGGCTCGGCAAGCGGCTGCGCGGGGCGGACCGGGTCTGCCGGACCGTCGTGCTGCGGTTGCGGTTCGGCGACTACACCCGGGCGACCCGCTCGCACACCCTGGCCCGCGCCACCGACCACACCCCCACCCTGCTGGCCGCGGCGCGCAGGCTCCTCGCCGACGCGTTGTCGATGTGCCTCGACCGCGGCCTCACGCTGCTCGGGATCTCGCTGACCAACCTCGAGGAGGGGGACGCGATGCAGCTCACCCTCCCGTTCGACCGCACCGACGGGCCCGAGCTGGACCGCACGCTGGACTCGCTGCGCACGAGGTTCGGCGCCGAGTCCGTCACCCGGGCCGCCCGGCTGGGCCGTGACCAGGGGCTGGAGGTCCCGCTGCTGCCGGACCGCTGAACCGGCCCCGAACAGGGATCTGCCGGTATCGGCGAGGGGGCTCCCCAGTCCCCGCCGATACCGGCATCCCGTACAACGAGCCTGATCGCCGGAGGTCACCCGTCGAGTCGGTTGCGGGCAGGTGAACTGTCGGCGCGAGACGGTCGGTCAGCCCGCCGGGGTACGTCCGGACCAGGTCGGCTCGACCTCGGCCCAGCCGCGCGCCCACGCCTCGGCGTTCCGTCGTGCGGTC
>NZ_JACBXB010000730.1 GCF_013870575.1 Pseudonocardia pini | reverse complement strand
GCAGCGGCCGAGCCGCCCTGCCTCTCCTTGATGGCGGCGATGAGGTCACCCTTTCGCATCCCCGCGATGTCGGGGACGTTCAGCTCGCCTGCGAGCTGTCGAAGGTCGGCGAGGACCATTGCGGACAGCCCGCCGCGCTTCTTGGGGGCGGCAGCGTCTCCGGCCGGCTCGGTGCCGGTGGGAGTGCTGACGAGATCGGTCTCGCTCACGAAGTTCCTTCCTGACCGGTCCGGGGCGATTCCTCAGACCAGCGGATTCCACACGTCACGCCCGGCTCCTCCGCCGGACTACGACGCCGAGGCAGCATGAGACAAGCCGCCTTCGGCGAGGTGCAGGGGCGGCGACCAGTGCGACGGTCGCGGGGAAGAGGCCGCTCGGTCCGGACCGGATCCGACCACATGGGCTGCAGTGAGGGTTCCGGCTCGAGAGGCCACGCGGATGACGCGTGGATCGCCGTGCGAGGCCGAGGGTAGTCGGTCCCGGGTCGCGCGGCAACAACATCCCCGGTCAGCCCCGGCGTGTCGTACCCCTCAGCCGACCTCGACGCGGGCGCCCGCGGCGTCGACGGGCAGCTCCAGCGGGGTGAACCCGTGCAGGTCGAGACCCTCGGGGAGGGTCCCGTCCGAGGTCAGGGCCAGGACGGTGGGGCCTGCCCCGGAGATCGCGGCGGGCACGCCGCGCGCCCGCAGCGCGTCGACGAGGTCGGCGGACGCGGGGTAGGCCGGGCGGCGGTAGCCCTGGTGCAGCCGGTCCTCCGTGGCCGCCATGAGCAGCTCGGGCGTTCTCGTGAACGCCAGGACCGACAGCGCGGTCCGGCTCCCCGTGAACGCCGCGTCGTGCAGCGGGACCAGCTCGGGGAGCAGGCCGCGGGTGGTCGTGGTGGAGGACTCGACCCCGGCGACGAGCGCGACGGGCGCGATGCCGGCGTGCACGTCGAGTCTCACGGCGTGGAACCGGGCCGAGGTGTTCCCCACCTGCTCCCAGGCCACCACGAACCCGCCCAGCAGGGAGGCCGCCGCGTTGTCCGCGTGGCCCTCCATACCGGCCGTGACCTGCAGCAACGAGTCCTGCTCCAACTCGACGTCCCGACCGGAGAGGACGCACGCGGCCACCGCACCCGCCACCGCGGCGGCCGCGGAGCTGCCCAGCCCGCGGGAGTGCGGGATCGCGTTACGGCACCGCATGCGCAGGCCCGCGGGCTCGTCCCCGAAGATCGCCCAGGCGGTGCGCATCGCGCGCACGACGAGATGGGAATCGTCACACGGGACCTGCTCCGCACCTTCGCCGAGGACCTCCACGTGCACACCCGGCTCGGTGGTCGCGGTGACCTCGACGTCGTCGTACAGGCCGAGCGCGAGGCCGAGCGAGTCGAAGCCCGGTCCGAGGTTGGCCGACGACGCGGGCACCCGGACCCGGACCTCGGTCGGCCTCCCCATCAGGCCAGCTCCAGGGCGGCCGCGACCGCCGCGGGGTCGATGGGGACGATCTCGGGCGCGGGCGCGGTGGCCAGCACGCTGTCCGGGTCCTTGAGCCCGTGCCCGGTCACCGTGCAGACCACGACCTGGCCGCGCGCGAGGGTGCCGTTCGCCGAGGACTGCAGCAGCCCGGCCACGCTCGCGGCCGACGCGGGCTCCACGAACACCGCCTCCCGCGTGGACAGCAGCCGGTGGGCGGCGAGGATCTCCTCGTCGGTGACCGCGGCGAACAGGCCCGCCGACTCCTCGCGGGCCGCCTGCGCGCCGTTCCACGAGGCGGGCGCGCCGATCCGGATCGCGGTGGCGACGGTCTCGGGGTTCTTCACCGGGGCCCCGTGCACGAGCGGCGCGGCGCCCGCGGCCTGGTAGCCGAACATCCGCGGCAGGGCCGGGATCAGCCCGTCCTCGGAGTACGCCTTGTAGCCCTTCCAGTACGCGGTGATGTTGCCCGCGTTGCCGACCGGCAGGCAGTGCACGTCCGGGGCGCGGCCCAGCGCGTCGCAGATCTCGTAGGCGGCGCTGGCCTGCCCCGCGATCCGGGTGGGGTTCACCGAGTTGACCAGGGCGATCGCCGGGTAGTCCGCGGTGGTCTTGCGGGCCAGCTCCAGGCAGTCGTCGAAGTTGCCCTCGATCTGCAGGATCCGCGCGCCGTGCGCCACCGCCTGGGCGAGCTTGCCGAGCGCGATCTTGCCGCTGGGCACGAGCACCGCGCTGGTCATCCGCGCGCGGGCCGCGTACGCCGCCGCCGAGGCCGACGTGTTGCCGGTGGAGGCGCAGAGCACGCTCTGCTTGCCCTCGGCCAGCGCGGCGGTGACCGCCATCGTCATCCCGCGGTCCTTGAAGGAACCGGTGGGGTTGGCGCCGTCGACCTTGAGGTAGACCTCGCAGCCCGTGCGCTCGGAGAGCACCGGGGCCGGGAGCAGCGGTGTCCCGCCCTCCCCCAGGGTGACGATCTCCCAGTCGGGCCGGACGGGCATCCGGTCCCGGTAGGCGTTGATCACACCCGGCCAGGGTGCGAGCGGGCTCGCGACAGGCACTGCTTCTCCGTTCATCCGCTGACACCCAGGGCACTGACCGCGCGGCCGAGCCCCTCGACGCGCAGCACGCTCTCCACCCCGAGCACCACGTCCAGCTCGGCCAGGGCCTCGACCGTCTCGTGCAGCGCCGAGTCCGGCGCCCCGTGCGTGACGACGACCAGGCGCGCGTTGCCGTCTGCCGACAGCGGGCCGTCGTCCCCGCCGCCGGTCTGGCGCACCGCGGCGATGCTCACCCCGCGCCGCGCGAACTCCACCGCCACCGCGGAGAGCACGCCCGCGCG
>NZ_JACBXB010000072.1 GCF_013870575.1 Pseudonocardia pini | reverse complement strand
GTGGGGGCGGACGGGGTCCACTCCGGGGTCAGGGCCCTGCTCGTCGGCGACGTCCGCAGGCACGTCCATCCGCTCGGCACCGTCTTGGCCTACTGGTCCGCGCCGGACCACCTCGGCCTGACCGACGAGGCGTTGTCCCACGTCGACTCCGGCCGGGAGGTCGGCGTCCGCCCCGTACCGGGGACGGGCCGGGTGATCGTCTACCTCGCGGCCCCCGGGCCCCCGCCCGCGCTCGGGCTGACGGCGGCCGAGCAGAAGGAGGCCGTCCGCGCGCTCGGCGCCGGGATGGGCTGGGAGGTGCCGCGGCTGCTCGCCGAGCTCGACGCGGTGGACGACCTCTACCTGGACTCCTGCAGCCAGGTCCGCCTCGACCGCTGGCACGACGGCCGGGTCGTGCTGCTCGCCGACGCCGCCCACTCCCCCTCGCCGATGAGCGGGCAGGGCACGAGCCTCGCGCTCGTCGGCGCGTACGTGCTGGCCACCGAGCTCGTCCGGGACCCGGCCGCGGCCGGGGAGGCCTACGAGCGGCGGCTGCGTCCCTGGGTGGAGCGCACCCAGCAGCTCGCCCACGACCCCACGGACCTGGCCGAGGTCGCCAACGCCTTCCGGTTGTGAGCGGCGATGGTCGCTCTGGCGACCATCGCCGCGCACAGGAACCCGGGAACGCGGAACGGGCCGGCCACCCGAAGGTGACCGGCCCGTCCGTGGAGCCTCGACCGACTACCGGTAGTCGCGACCGAAGTCGTAGTCGTCCAGCGGGACCGCGGCACCGGTGCCCGTGCCGAACACGTCGGGGCTGTAGTAGCCGTCGTCGTAGCTCGGCAGCGCGTAGGCGGCCGCGCGGGCCTCCTCCGTGGGCTGCACCTGGATGTTGCGGTACCGGCCGATCCCCGTACCGGCGGGGATCAGCTTGCCGATGATCACGTTCTCCTTCAGCCCGACGAGCTTGTCGCGCTTCCCGTTGATCGCGGCATCGGTGAGGATCCGGGTGGTCTCCTGGAACGAGGCCGCGGACAGCCACGACTCCGTGGCCAGCGAGGCCTTCGTGATCCCCATGAGCACCGGACGGCCGGAGGCCGGCTCGTTGCCCTCGGCCACCACACGCCGGTTCTGCGTCTCGAAGTCGCCGCGCTCGGCGAGCGCGCCCGGCAGGAACTCGGTGGCCCCCGAGTCGATGATCGTGACCCGGCGGAGCATCTGCCGGACGATCACCTCGATGTGCTTGTCGTGGATGTCCACGCTCTGCGTGCGGTACACCTTCTGCACCTCACGCACGAGGTGCAGCTGCACCTCACGCGGGCCCATGACACGCAGGACCTCGTGCGGGTCCGCGGTGCCCTCGAGCAGCAGCTGCCCGACCTCGACGTGGTCGCCGTCGCGGAGCGGGCGCTCCTCGCCGTCGGCCTGGGTCATGGCCAGCCACTGACGCTTCGACAGCTTCTCGTAGACGATCTCCTCGCCGCCGTCGTCCGGCGTGAGGGTGATCTTCCAGAAGCGGTCGCCGTCCTCGATGCGGATCCGGCCGTCGACGTCCGCGATGGGCGCCTTGCCGCGCGGGACACGGGCCTCGAAGAGCTCCGTGACACGGGGCAGACCGGTCGTGATGTCGTCACCGGCGACACCACCCTGGTGGAACGTCCGCATCGTCAGCTGCGTGCCGGGCTCACCGATGGACTGGGCGGCGACGATGCCGACGGCCTCGCCGACGTCGACCAGCTGGCCGGTCGCCATCGAGCGGCCGTAGCACATGCCGCAGATGCCGGAGCCGGACTCGCAGGTCAGGGCGCTCCGCACCCGGATCTCCCGGACGCCTGCCGCCACGAGGGCGTCGAGCGCCGGGTCCCCGAGGTCGCCACCCTTCTCGACGATGATGTTCCCCGCCGAGTCGCGCACCTCCTCCGCCGAGCACCGTGCGTACACGGACGTGCGGATGTAGCGGTGCGGGATGAGCGAGCCGTCCGCGGTCTCCTCGGTGACGGCCATGCTGACCGCACGGGAGGTGCCGCAGTCGACCTCGCGGACGATGACGTCCTGCGACACGTCGACCAGACGACGGGTCAGGTACCCCGAGTCGGCGGTCCGCAGCGCGGTGTCCGCCAGCCCCTTCCGGGTGCCGTGCGTGGAGATGAAGTACTCCAGCACGGTCAGGCCCTCGCGGAAGTTCGCCTTGATCGGGCGGGGGATGTACTCGCCCTTGGGGTTGGCGACCAGACCACGCATACCGGCGAGCTGCCGGACCTGGGTCATGTTGCCCGCCGCCCCGGACTTCACGATCATGGGGATCGGGTTGTCGTCGGGGAAGTTGTCCTCCATGGCCTTGGCGACCTCTTCGGACGCCTGGGTCCAGATCTTGACCATCTCGTCGTTGCGCTCCTGGTGGGAGAGCGCACCGCGCTGGTACCGCTTGTTGACCTGGTCGGCCTTGAGCTCGTACCCGTCGAGGATCGCCTGCTTGTTCGGCGGCACCACGACGTCGTCGATCGCGATCGTGACGCCGGACCGGGTGGCCCAGTAGAACCCGGCGTCCTTGAGGCGGTCGAGGCACTGCGCGACCTCGGTCATCGAGTAGCGCTCGGCCAGCTCGTTGATGATCGCGGCCTGGCGCTTCTTCGGCAGCGGCTCGTTGACGAACGGGTAGTCCGCCGGGAGCAGCTCGTTGAAGAGCACCCGACCCAGCGTGGTCTCGGCCAGCCAGACGTCTCCCTCGGGCACCTCGACGCCGGCGATCGGAGCGACCCCGGGCAGCCGGATCTTGATGGGTGCCTGCAGGTGCAGCGACTTCCGGTCGTACGCCATGATCGCCTCGGCGACCGAGCTGTACGACTGGCCGTTGCCGAACGCGTCCGGACGCTCACGGGTCAGGTGGTACAGACCCGTGACCATGTCCAGTCGCGGCATGGCGAGCGGGCGACCCGACGCGGGCGACAGGATGTTGTTGCTCGAGAGCATCAGCACCCGGGCCTCGGCCTGGGCCTCGGCCGACAGCGGCAGGTGGACCGCCATCTGGTCGCCGTCGAAGTCCGCGTTGAACGCCTCGCAGACCAGCGGGTGCAGCTGGATGGCCTTGCCCTCCACCAGCTGCGGCTCGAAGGCCTGGATGCCGAGGCGGTGCAGCGTGGGCGCGCGGTTCAGCAGGACGGGGTGCTCGGAGATGACCTCCTCGAGCACGTCCCACACCTGCGAACGCCCGCGCTCCACCATCCGCTTGGCGGACTTGATGTTCTGCGCGTGGTTCAGGTCCACCAGCCGCTTCATCACGAACGGCTTGAACAGCTCCAGCGCCATCTGCTTGGGCAGACCGCACTGGTGCAGCTTCAGCTGCGGGCCGACGACGATGACCGAACGGCCGGAGTAGTCGACACGCTTGCCGAGCAGGTTCTGGCGGAACCGGCCCTGCTTGCCCTTGAGCAGGTCGGACAGCGACTTGAGCGGCCGGTTGCCCGGGCCCGTCACCGGCCGGCCGCGGCGGCCGTTGTCGAACAGCGCGTCGACGGCCTCCTGCAGCATCCGCTTCTCGTTGTTGACGATGATCTCGGGCGCGCCGAGGTCGATCAGTCGCTTGAGGCGGTTGTTCCGGTTGATGACCCGGCGGTACAGGTCGTTCAGGTCGGACGTGGCGAAGCGGCCACCGTCGAGCTGCACCATCGGGCGCAGGTCCGGCGGGATGACCGGGACGCAGTCGAGCACCATGCCCATGGGCGAGTTGCCCGTGGTCTGGAACGCGGCGACGACCTTGAGGCGCTTGAGGGCGCGGAGCTTCTTCTGCCCCTTGCCGCTGCGGATGATCTCCCGCAGCTTCTCGGCCTCGGCCGGGATGTCGAAGTTCTGCAGCAGGTTCTGGATCGCCTCGGCGCCCATCGCCCCGGTGAAGTAGTCCCCGTACCGGTCGTAGAGCTCGCGGTAGAGCCCCTCGTCCGGGATCAGCTGCTGCACGTCGAGCTTGGCGAAGGTCGTCCAGATCTCGTCCAGCCGGTCCAGCTCGCGCTGGGCACGGTCACGGAGCTGGCGCATCTCGCGCTCGCCGCCCTCCTTGACCTTGCGGCGGACGTCGCTCTTCGCGCCCTCGGCCTCGAGCGCGGCGATGTCGGTCTCGAGCTTCTGGGCCCGGGCCTCCAGGTCGCCGTCTCGACGCTGCTCGACCCGCTTGCGCTCCACGCTCATCTCGTTCTCGAGCGTGGACAGGTCCTGGTGACGCAGCTCGGAGTTCACCGAGGTGATCACGTACGCGGCGAAGTAGATGATCTTCTCGAGATCCTTCGGCGCCAGGTCGAGCAGGTAGCCCAGCCGGCTCGGCACACCCTTGAAGTACCAGATGTGCGTGACCGGGGCGGCCAGCTCGATGTGCCCCATCCGCTCACGACGCACCTTGGCGCGAGTGACCTCGACGCCGCAGCGCTCGCAGATGATGCCCTTGAACCGGACGCGCTTGTACTTGCCGCAGTAGCACTCCCAGTCCCGGGTCGGGCCGAAGATCTTCTCGCAGAAGAGTCCGTCCTTCTCGGGCTTGAGGGTGCGGTAGTTGATGGTCTCCGGCTTCTTGACCTCGCCGTGCGACCACTGGCGGATGTCCTCGGCGGTGGCCAGGCCGATGCGCAGCTCGTCGAAGAAGTTGACGTCGAGCACTATGTGAGTCCTCTGTTCCTTCGTTTCTCGGCTCTGGGCTGGGTCAGTTCACGACGTCGTCGACGGACATCGAGTCGCTGCCGGGGCGGCTGGACAGGTTGATGCCCAGGTTCGCCGCGGCGCGCTCGAGGTCCTCGTCGTCGGTGTCGCGCATCTCGATGGCCGCACCGTCGGAGCTGAGCACCTCGACGTTCAGGCAGAGCGACTGAAGCTCCTTCAGCAGCACCTTGAACGACTCCGGGATGCCCGGCTCGGGGATGTTCTCCCCCTTGACGATGGCCTCGTAGACCTTGACCCGGCCCACCACGTCGTCCGACTTGATGGTGAGCAACTCCTGCAGGGTGTAGGCGGCGCCGTACGCCTGCATCGCCCAGCACTCCATCTCACCGAAGCGCTGACCACCGAACTGCGCCTTACCGCCCAGCGGCTGCTGGGTGATCATCGAGTACGGACCCGTGGACCGCGCGTGGATCTTGTCGTCCACCAGGTGCGCCAGCTTCAGGATGTACATGTAGCCGACGGCCACCGGGAACGGGTACGGCTCGCCGGAACGCCCGTCGAGCAGCTGCGCCTTGCCGTCCGGGCCGACCATGCGGTCGCCGTCCCGGTTCGGCCGGGTGGACGCGAGCAGCCCGGTGATCTCGTTCTCCTTGGCGCCGTCGAACACCGGCGTCGCGGTGTTCGTGCCGGGCGGCACGGAGTAGAGCTCCTCGGGCATCTTCGACGCCCACTCGGGCTTGCCCTCGATCTCCCAGCCGGACTTGGCGATCCA
Source organism: Pseudonocardia pini (assembly GCF_013870575.1). GTDB lineage: Bacteria > Actinomycetota > Actinomycetes > Mycobacteriales > Pseudonocardiaceae > Pseudonocardia > Pseudonocardia pini. The sequence goes on along the minus strand of NZ_JACBXB010000072.1, from coordinate 7,163 downwards.
CCCGAGGTGGGTCTCCAGGACCTGGCCGATGTTCATCCGTCGCGGCACACCGTGCGTGTTCAGGATGATGTCGACCGGGGTGCCGTCCGGCAGGAACGGCATGTCCTCGGCGGGCAGGATCTTGCCGATGACGCCCTTGTTGCCGTGGCGTCCGGCGAGCTTGTCGCCGTCGGAGATCTTGCGCTTCTGGGCCACGTACACGCGGACCAGCTCGTTCACGCCGGGAGGCAGCTCGTCGTCGTCGTCTCGGGAGAAGACCCGGATGCCGATGACCTTGCCGTTCTCGCCGTGCGGCACCTTCAGCGAGGTGTCGCGGACCTCGCGCGCCTTCTCACCGAAGATCGCGCGGAGCAGGCGCTCCTCCGGGGTCAGCTCGGTCTCGCCCTTGGGCGTGACCTTGCCGACCAGGATGTCGCCGGGCTGGACCTCGGCGCCGATCCGGATGATGCCGCGCTCGTCCAGGTCCGCGAGGACCTCCTCGGAGACGTTCGGGATGTCCCGGGTGATCTCCTCGGCGCCGAGCTTGGTGTCCCGGGCGTCGATCTCGTGCTCCTCGATGTGGATCGAGGTGAGCACGTCGTCCTGCACGAGGCGCTGCGACAGGATGATCGCGTCCTCGTAGTTGTGGCCCTCCCACGGCATGATCGCCACGAGCAGGTTCTTGCCCAGGGCCATCTCGCCGTTCTCGGTGCACGGCCCGTCGGCGAGCACCTGGCCCACCTCGACGCGCTGGCCCTCGTCGACGATCGGCTTCTGGTTGTTGCAGGTGCCCTGGTTCGAGCGCCGGAACTTGTTCAGCCGGTACGTCTGGCGAGTGCCCTCGTCCGCCATGACGGTGATGTAGTCGGCACAGAGCTCCTCGACCACACCCGCCTTCTCGGTGACGACGACGTCGCCCGCGTCGACCGCCGCGCGCAGCTCCATGCCGGTGCCGACCAGCGGCGACTCGGAGCGGAGCAGCGGGACGGACTGACGCTGCATGTTCGCGCCCATCAGGGCGCGGTTCGCGTCGTCGTGCTCGAGGAACGGGATGAGCGCGGTCGCGACCGAGACCATCTGCCGCGGCGAGACGTCGATGTACTCGACGCCCGTCGGCGGGATCAGGTCGACCTCGCCGCCCTTCATCCGGACCAGCACGCGGTCCTCGGTGAAGGAGCCGTCGTCGTTCAGCGGCGCGTTGGCCTGCGCGATGACGAAGCGGTCCTCCTCGTCCGCGGTGAGGTAGTCGATCTGGTCGGTGACCCGGCCGTCGACGACCTTGCGGTACGGCGTCTGGATGAAGCCGAACGGGTTGACCTGCGCGAACGTGGAGAGCGAGCCGATCAGGCCGATGTTCGGGCCCTCAGGGGTCTCGATCGGACACATCCGGCCGTAGTGCGACGGGTGCACGTCCCGGACCTCGAAGCCCGCGCGCTCGCGCGACAGACCACCCGGGCCCAGCGCCGACAGGCGGCGCTTGTGGGTCAGGCCGGCCAGCGGGTTGTGCTGGTCCATGAACTGGGACAGCTGCGACGTCCCGAAGAACTCCTTGATCGCGGCCACGACGGGCCGGATGTTGATCAGGGTCTGCGGGGTGATCGCCTCGACGTCCTGCGTGGTCATCCGCTCGCGGACGACGCGCTCCATCCGGGACAGGCCCACGCGGACCTGGTTCTGGATGAGCTCGCCGACCGTGCGCAGGCGCCGGTTGCCGAAGTGGTCGATGTCGTCCGTCTCGACCGGGATCTCGCGACCGTCCGAGGACGCCGTCATCATCGTCTCGCCCGCGTGCAGGCGCACGAGGTACTCGATGGTGGTGGCGATGTCCTCCTCGGTCAGCGTGCCGACCGAGGTCGGCTCCGCGAGACCGAGCTTCTTGTTGATCTTGTACCGGCCGACCTTGGCGAGGTCGTAGCGCTTGTCCTTGAAGAACAGGTTCTCCAGGAGCGTCTGCGCGCTCTCGCGGGTCGGGGGCTCGCCGGGACGGAGCTTGCGGTAGATGTCCAGCAGCGCCTCGTCCTGCCCGGCGGTGTGGTCCTTCTCGAGCGTGGCCAGGATCGTCTCGGAGAACCCGAAACGCTCCCGGATCTGCTCGGCGGACCAACCGAGGGCCTTCAGCAGCACCGTCACGGGCTGGCGGCGCTTGCGGTCGATGCGGACACCCACGGTGTCGCGCTTGTCGACGTCGAACTCCAGCCAGGCGCCACGACTCGGGATGACCTTGACCGAGTAGACGTCCTTCTCGGTGGTCTTGTCGATGGCGTGGTCGAAGTACACGCCGGGCGACCGCACGAGCTGCGACACGACGACGCGCTCGGTGCCGTTGATGATGTACGTGCCCTTGTCCGTCATCACCGGGAAGTCACCCATGAACACCGTCTGGCTCTTGATCTCGCCGGTGGTGTTGTTGGTGAACTCCGCGGTGACGAACAGCGGGGCCCCGTAGGTCATGTCCTTGTCCCGGCACTCCTCGACGGAGGCCTTGACCTCGTCGAACCGCGGGTCGGAGAAGGACAGCGACATGGACCCCGAGAAGTCCTCGATCGGAGAGATCTCCGTCAGGATCTCCTCTAGGCCCCCCACCGGGTTCTCGTCGCCCGCGTCGATCCGGCGCTGGAACCACGCCTCGTCGCCGACCAGCCACTGGAAGGACTGGATCTGGAGGTCGAGGAGGTCGGGGACCTCCAGCGGCTCGGCGATCTTCGCGAAGGAGACTCGGGTGGGTGCGCCAGGGAAGTTCGGGTTCGCCGAGACGACGCTCCCAGGGGTCGCAGTGGTCACGGTGGCGCGGGAGACAGCCAAGATGCGTCCTTCCGAGAACTACGCTCTCGTCTGGCGAATCCGGCTCCCGAAGCGCTACCGTCTGCGTCACCGCACGGGGTGCGGAGGCCGTCCTGGCGACGTGTCGGGTGGTGCCGGGGAGCTGAACTCGCCGTTTATTGTCAGGGCGCAACCACCGACCAGGTCCGCCGAGCGCACCGACGGACTCGTCTGACCGGCTGGTGACCGGCGGAGAAATTCCGACAGCGTGCACGCCGAACCTGGGCGGGGGCAGCGCAAAGAGTCAGACTAGCCGCAAAGGCAGCCGCTGTCGAGACACGTCGCTCAGCTCACCAGCCTCAGCCAAGCACCGTGACGTAAGAGTGACCTGGCAGGCGCACCGAGTCAAGACCGTACGCGTCGGTAAGTGGTCAGTTCCGGAGGATGACCGGTGCGGGAGTGGAATGCGACACTCTCCCGACGGTTCCTCCGGCGACCTGGGCCGCCGACCGCTCGCCGAGAAGTTCACTCGTACGGAGCAGCGACCGCCTCGCCTCGATCAGTTTACGCCTCCGGCCCGGCGGACGATGCTGGGTGCCGCCCCATCACCGACGACGGAGGCTCCGTGAGCGCGTACGACGAGAAGCCCTGGCTGGCCCGCTACGACGAGGGGCAGCCCGCGTCGGTCACCCCCGAGTTCCCGGACATGCTGTCGCTGTTCCGCGCCACCGTGGCCCGCCACGGTGACCGGGATGCGTTGCGCTACTTCGACGGGCGGGTCACCTACCGCGAGCTCGACGAGCTGTCCGGGGCCCTCGCCGTCGGGCTGCGGGAGGCCGGGTTCGCGCCCGGCGAGCGGGCGGCCCTGTTCGTGCAGAACGACCCGCAGTACGTGATCGCACTGCTCGCCGTCTGGAAGGCGGGCGGGATCGCGGTCAACGTCAACCCGATGAACCGCGAGCGGGAGCTGCGGCTGCTGCTCGACGACTCGGGCGCGAGCGTGCTCGTCACGCTGGAGAACCTGTACCGGGACGTCGCGGCCGCCGTCGTGCCGGAGACCGGCGTGCGGACCGTGATCACGACGTCGGAGCTGGAGTACCAGTCCCGCGACGACGCCCGGACCCTCGGGGGCGTCACCAGGATCGCCTCCGCCGACACCCTGGACATGGCGGAGCTGATCGAGCGACACCGGGGCGACGTCCCGCCGCCGGTGTCCTTCGACCCGCAGGACACGGCCGTCCTCACCTACACCTCGGGCACGACCGGGCCGCCCAAGGGCGCCATGAACACCCACGCCAACCTGGTGTTCAACTCGCAGACCTACCGGGAGCTCTGCGAGCTGTCCGCCGAGGACGTGGTGCTGGGCATCGCGCCGCTGTTCCACATCACCGGGCTGGTCGGGCACGTCACGGTCGCGCTGCTGCTCGGGGCACCGCTGGTGCTGTGCCACCGGTTCGACCCCGCCGCGGTGCTCGAGACCATCCGCGAGGAGCGCGCCACCTTCACCGTCGGGTCGATCACGGTGTTCATCGCGCTCATGAACGCCCCGGACGCCTCCTCCGACGACCTCAAGACGCTCACCAAGATCTGGTCCGGCGGCGCGCCCATCCCGCCGTCGACCGTGAAGGCCTTCCAGAGCACGTTCGGGCAGTACGTCCACAACATCTACGGGCTCACCGAGACCACGTCCCCGAGCCACGGCACGCCGGCGCACGCAGAGGCCCCCGTCGACGAGGCGTCGGGTGCCCTGTCCGTCGGCGTGCCCGTCTACGACACCGTGGTCCGGATCGTGGGCGAGGACGGGGAGGACCTCCCGGTCGGCGAGATCGGCGAGATCGTGACCACGGGCCCGCAGGTGGTGAAGGGGTACTGGAACAAGCCGGAGGAGACGGCCCGCGCGCTGCCGGGCGGCGCGCTCCACACCGGGGACGTGGGCTACATGGACACCGACGGCTGGTTCTACATCGTCGACCGCAAGAAGGACCAGATCAACGTGTCCGGCTACAAGGTCTGGCCGCGCGAGGTCGAGGACACCCTCTACGAGCACCCGGCCGTGCGCGAGGCCGCGGTGATCGGTGTGCCGGACTCCTACCGGGGCGAGACGGTGAAGGCCTTCGTCTCGCTCCGCCCGGGCGCGAGCGCGACCGAGGAGGAGCTGATCGCCTTCACGAAGGAGCGGATGGCGGCGTACAAGTACCCACGGTCCGTCGAGTTCCTCGACGAGATCCCGAAGACCGTGTCCGGCAAGCTGCTGCGCCGCGAGCTCCGCGACCGCTAGCGACGACGAAGGGCGGGCTCCCCGTGAGGGGGGCCCGCCCTTCGTGTGCGTGCTGCGCGAGCAGCGGCGCGATCAGCTCAGGCTGACCTTGGCGCCGGCCTCCTCGAGCTTCGCCTTGGCCGCGTCCGCGGCCTCCTTGGCGACACCCTCGAGGATCGGCTTCGGGGCGGACTCGACGAGGTCCTTGGCCTCCTTGAGGCCCAGGCCCGAGACGAGCTCGCGGACGACCTTGATGACCTGGATCTTCTTGTCACCGGCGGCGTCGAGGACGACGTTGAACTCGTCCTTCTCGGCCTCGGCCTCGGCCGGGGCGGCACCGGCGGCCGGGCCGGCGGCGACGGCGACGGGGGCGGCCGCGGTGACCTCGAAGGTCTCCTCGAACTTCTTCACGAAGTCGGAGAGCTCGATGAGGGTGAGCTCCTTGAACGCGTCGAGCAGCTCGTCGCTGGACAGCTTCGCCATGGTGGCGGTTCCTTTCGGGTGTGACTGAAGATGGGGGGTGGAGCCGCGATCAGCTCTCGGTGGGGGCTGCGTCCTCGGCGGGGGCCGCGGCCTCGGCGGGGGCCGCGGCCTCGGCGGGGGCAGCGGACTCGCCCTCGGCGGCCTTCTTGTCCGCCAGCGCCTGGACCAGGCGGGCGACCTGCGACGCCGGAGCGTTGAACAGACCCGCGGCCTTGGCGAGGTTGCCCTTCATCGCGCCGGCCAGCTTGGCCAGCAGGACCTCGCGGGACTCGAGATCGGCGAGCTTCTCGATCTCCGTGCTCGTGAGAGCACGGCCATCCATGTAGCCGCCCTTGATGACGAGGCCCTTGTTGTCCTTGGCGAAGGTCTTCAGCGCCTTGGCGGCGTCGACCGCCTCGCCGCTGACGAACGCGATCGCCGTCGGACCGGTCAGGAGGTCGTCCAGACCGTCGACGCCTGCATCGGCCGCAGCACGCTTGACCAGCGTGTTCTTGGCGACGCGGAAGCTCGCGTTCTCGCCCAGCGCGCGACGCAGCTCCTTGAGCTGCGCCACGGTGAGGCCGGTGTAGCCCGTGACCACCGAGGCGGACGCGCCCCGGAACCGGTCGGCGATCTCCTCGACCGCCTCGACCTTGTCGGGTCGTGCCATGTGTGCCTCCTCTCGGGTGTCCTTGGAAGTGCCACCGCTTCGGACCCCGGAGACGACGAACGCCCCGTGCGCAGGCACGGGGCGTGGCAGGGCGCGGACGCCCGACAGCAACCTCGTCCTCCTGCGCGGGTCGCCCGGCGAGCCGGAACCTTCATGCGCCTCGGGAGGCGCAGACCTGCGGTCTTCGGTGGAACTGAGGAGAAGCATACGCACGCCCCGCGCCACCCCGAGAACCGGGGTGCCGAGATGAACGTCGGTGTCGTTCGATCATGCTCCTGACGACACTGTGGTTCATCTCGGCGGGCTCTGGAGGCTCGGCGGGCGCTGCGGGCTCTGCGGGCTCTGGCGGGCTCTGCGGCGGGCGGGCTCGGCGTCAGGTGACCTGCACGGCGGCGATCCTCCAGGTGCCGTCGACCCGTTCGCCGGTGACCGTGAGCCTGCCCGCCGCCGCCACCTGTTGCCGGTCCCCCGCCGCGCGGGTGGCCTGCTGGTCGAGGAACACGACCATGACGGCGCGGTCGCCGGTGATCGACTCGACGGCGGACTGCGCGATCGTCGCGGTGACCACGGCCTGCTGCTGCGGCGCGAGGTTCCGCACCTCGCCGAACAGCTGGTCGAACTGCCGCGCGAACTCCGGCGTGATCACCGCCCGGGCGGCGGCCTCGTTCTGGTCGAGGCGGGCGAAGTCGTAGGAGTAGACGGTCTTCACCGCGTCCCCGAGCTGCCGGCTGACCTGCGTGGTGGCCGCCACGTCGACCAGGGCGGTGTTCTGCGCGGCCGGGGTGCTGCGCAGGGTCCACCAGGCGACCCCGGCCAGGACGGCCAGCGCGAGCAGGACGACCGTCGCGCCCGCCAGCAGCGCGGTCCCACGGCGGGTGGTCGGGGGCGCGGGGATCCGGCGGAGCACTGCCGTGCCGCGCCCCCCTGACGCCGGAGCGTGCGCGGCGCCGCCTGCCGGGGTGTCGAGAACCTCGCCTGCCGACGCCCGGATCTCCGGAGCCTCGCCTGCCGGCGGCCGGGTCTCTCGCACGTCGA
>NZ_JACBXB010000729.1 GCF_013870575.1 Pseudonocardia pini | reverse complement strand
TGACCTCGGTCGTCGTCCACCTTCCCGCGGACGGCGCCGAGGCCGCGCTGGACGCACTGCGCAGCTACGGCGAGCAGGTCGTCGCCGTAGCCGCGGACTGAGACCCGGACTGGGCCCCGGCCCGTCAGCGGATGCTGAACCCGGCGTCGAGGGGCATCTGCACTCCGGTGATGTACTTCGCCTCGTCCGACACCAGGTAGGCGACGGCGTTGGCGATGTCCTCCGCCTCGAGGATCGGGATGGGCAGCGCGTTCTGCATGGCGGAGATCGCGTTGGACCCGCCCTCGGCGGCCTGGGCCATGAGGGCGGCCATGGCCTCGTTCTGGGTCATCCCCGACACGACGCCCGTCGGGTGGATGGTGTTGACCCGGATCCACTCCGGCGCGAGGTCGTTCGCCAACGCCTGCATGTAGCCCACCAGCCCGCGCTTGGCCGCGGCGTAGGCCTGGCCGCTGGCCAGCGGGGTGCCGGTGCCCTTGAGCCCGGCGCTGGAGCTCGTGATCACGATCGACCCGCCGCGACCGCCCGCCTTCAGCGCGGGCAGGGCCGCCCGGACGGTGTGGAACACCCCGGTGAGATTGGTGTCGATGACCTCCTGCCACTCGGCGAGGAAGTCCTCCTCGGGGCCGAGGCGGATGATGCCCGCGTTGGCAATCACGATGTCGAGCCTGCCGAACTCCGCGTACCCCTCGTCGAAGGCCGCCTTGAGCTGCGCGAAGTCCCGGACGTCCGCCTGGCGGGCGACGATGCGCCGGTCGTGCTTCTCGACCAGGGCGACCGTCTCCTCCAGGTCGGCCACGGAGGCGTTGGGGTAGTCCATGTGCGGGTTGTCCCGGCAGATGTCCACCCCGATCACATCGACGCCCTCCCGGGCGAGACGGACGGCGTGGGCGCGGCCCTGGCCGCGGGCGACGCCGGTGATGAAGGCGACTCGGCCCTCGAGCGATCCGGTCATGGTGTGGTGTCCTCTCCAGTGTCGGTGTGGAAGGCGTCAGGCGGGGCGCGGGTGGCGGACCCCGAAGGTCATGGCGCGCATGCTGCCGATCGGCTCGACGTCGCTCCCCTGCCAGGAGGGGGCCGCCGCGTGCCCGGCGGCGGGGCGGGCCCAGTCGACCGTGCCCCAGTCGGCGCGCGACAGCGGGTCGGTGGCCGCCTCGCCCGCCTCGACCCGGGCCGCCGCGTAGGCCTGGTTGAACCGTCTCATCTCATCCACGGTCCACCAGTCGTCCTCCGACGACCAGCGGCCGTCGCCCGCGTAGGTGATCACCTGCAGCGACGGGAACTCCAGTGGCGGTCGCCCTGCCACCGGGTTGTCGGCACGGTTGAGCACCTTGTAGACGATCCGCGTGCCGTCCAGGACGTACCAGACCAGCGGGGAGTACACGTGGGGTGCGAAGGACATGGTCCCCTCGAGGAAGCGGCGGATCTCCGCCGGACCGTGGAAGGTGCCCCAGAAATGGTCGGTGTAGGTCGCGTCGGGGGTGAAGAGCTCGGCCCACGCCGCCCAGTCCTCGTACACCGGCCCCGTCAGGAAGTAGTGCCGGAACGCGCTCTCGATCTCGTCCCGCGGTGGTGTGGTCACGAAGCCCCCCTGGTCTGCGCGGCGAAGGTCCGGGTGTCCCAGTACTCCCGCCAGCCTGTGATCGTCCCGTCCGCCGCGAGGTCGAAGACCCCCACGACCGGGAAGCCGACCCGGTCCGTCCGACCGGGCAGCACGAAGCTGTCGGCCCGTTCGACCACGACCCGCTCCGGTGTCGTCGTGACGGAGCGGACGTCGTACCGGAACTCGGAGTAGTGGGTGGTCTGGGTGCGCAGCTCGGCGACGACGGCCTCCCGGCCGCGGACGACGGGGGCCGTCGGGACGTGGTAGCAGTACTCGACGTCGGCGGCGAACAGCCCGGCGAGCTCGGGCCCGTGCACGGCCCCGCGCGCGAGGAGGTCGAGCAGGGCGCGCACGGTGTCGGTCGGGGTCACGGCCGTCACGGTGTGAACACCGCCCCGTTCCAGTAGTCGCGGTTGCCGGTGATCAACCCGTCCCGCAGGGTGCCGTAGGAGGCTCCGCGCACCCCCATCGGCTGCATCACCCACTCCACGGCGTACGTGTCCGGGCAGGCGTGGCTGCGGACGACCTCGTACCGCGCCCCCGGCACCCGCTCGGCGCAGATCTCCACGAACCGGCGCACCTGGCGCGGACCCCGCGCCACGTGCCCGGCCGTCACGTCCTCGAACACGACGTCCTCCGCCATGAACGCAGCGACGGCCTCGGCGTCGTCGGCGCTCCAGGCCCCGTAGTAGTCCTCGATCCAGCTCATCGGCACTCCCCCGCCGTCAGGCGCTGCACCAGCGCCGCCTTCCCGACCTTGCCCATCGCGTTGCGCGGCAACACGTCCAGCACCTCCAACCGTTCCGGGAGCTTGCGGGTGTTGAGCCCGCGCGCCCGCAGGTGCGCACAGACCTCCGCCAGCGTCGGCGGCGCCGCGGGGTCCTCGGGCACGACGACCGCGCAGACCCGCTCCCCGGTCACCGGGTCCGGCACCCCGACGACGGTCCAGTCCCGCAGGGCGGGATGGGTCGCCAGATGGTCCTCCACCTCCCGGGCGGACACGTTCTCCATGTTCCTGATGATCACGTCCTTGAGCCGCCCCGTGATCGTCAGCGTGCCGTCCGGACCCAGGACCGCCAGGTCCCCCGTGCGGAAGAAGCCCCGCTCGTCGAAGGCCTCGGCGTCGAGCGCCGGGTCGACGTAGCCGACCGTCAGCTGGGGTGCCCGCAGGCGCAGCTCCCCCTCGCGGCCCTGCCCGGAGTCCTTCG
>NZ_JACBXB010000728.1 GCF_013870575.1 Pseudonocardia pini | reverse complement strand
GTCGCGGGGCGGGCGTTGGTGGAGCGGGCGTACGCCGCGGCGCTCGACGAGGGGTACCGCTGGCACGAGTTCGGCGACTCGTGTCTGCTGCTGCCCCGGCGCGGCCCGCGCTGAGGGCACGTTTCGTGCTCTCAGCGCGGTTCGGTGAGGGCACGTTTCGTGCTCTCAGCGCGGTTCGGTGACGCGCAGGGTCGAGTGCTCGTCGGGGCTTCGGCCTCGGAGGGGTGCGGCGCTGCGAGCACGTTTCGCGCTCTCAGCGCGGTCCGGACAGCACTGAGCGCACGCAACCGGCGATCAAGCAGCGCTGACAACACGAAACGTGCGATCTTGCACGGCGCGACGACTCAAGAACCGCCCGCTACGACCGCCAGCGTGCCTCGTACCGCTCCTGCGCCTCCTTCCGGCCGTCCGCGTCCGCCTCGGCGCGCAGGCCCGCGGCGGTCCCCCGCGGGTACCCGGCCTTCACCGCTCGGTGCTCGGCGGACTCGGCCATGTACGCACAGGAGTAGAAGTAGCCGATCAGCAGCCCGGCCAGGACCGCCATCGCGCGGACCCACGGCTGGCCGGGCAGCAGGACGTAGAGCAGCACGGCGAACGGGGCGAGCTGCGTCGTGGCCCGGGCCAGGTGTCGCAGCCGCCAGGTCGGGGTGGTCACGTCGTGCAGGACCCACTCCCGGTGCCGGCCGGGCAGGCCCGCGCCCCACGCGTAGAGCACCCACCGGACCACGTTGGGTCGCACCCCAATTGTTTGCACACCAAGTATGATAGCGCCCATGAGCGACGGTGACGACCTCCTCCGACTCGACCGCCAGGTGTGCTTCGCCCTGGCCGTCGCGGCGCGCAACGTCATCGCGCTCTACCGGCCGCTGCTCGAGCCGATGGGCCTCACCCACCCGCAGTACCTGGTCATGCTCGCGCTCTGGGAGCGCTCCCCGCGCTCGGTCACCGACCTGAGCGGCGTGCTCGCCCTCGATCCCGGCACGCTGTCGCCGCTGCTCAAGCGGCTCGAGGCGGCGGGGTACGTCCATCGCGAGCGGGTGCCGGGCAACGAGCGGATGCTGGCGATCACGCTGACCGACGCGGGCCGCGCCCTGCGCACCCGCGCCGAGCGGATCCCGCCCGCCATCGTGGAGCGTCTCGGGATGCCACTCGCGGAGCTCGAACGCCTGCACACCGTCCTCAGCGGAGTGATCGCCGCGACCCGGTCGGACCCCACCCCGGACACCCTCGGTGACAGCGCTCGTCCGATGGGCTGATCGGGCTAACGTCTGACTCTTCGCGGCCGATGACAGGAGAGCCGAGAAGGAGGCACCCATGCCGACCCGCCCGCCGACGACGACGTCCGCCGCCCCGACGCAACGGCTGCCTCGTGTCCCGGAGCAGGTGTGCGTCCCCCCGGCGGAGGTGGCCGCCCGGCACCGCATCGCCACGGACCCCACGGTGGCGGGCCTCCCGGCGGACGCCCGGCTGCACAGCGAGCACGAGACCGGGCTGGTCTTCGCCCACGGCCGGTGCCTCACGCTCGTCGAGATGGCCCGCGACCTGGGCGAGGACGACATGGTCGCGCTCATCGCCCGCCGCGACGCCCTCCCCCGCCGCAGGTCCGCGGCCGTGGTGGTGGCGGCCCGGATGACGGTCGGGGCGGCCCGCCGGGCGCTGCACGCCGGCGTCCGCTACGTCGACCTCAAGGCACTCGCCGCCTGAGCGGTGCACGATGGCGGCATGGAATTCCGCTACCTCGGGCGCTCCGGCCTGCAGATCTCGGCCATCACCTACGGCAACTGGCTCACCCACGGCTCCCAGGTGGAGAACGACGTCGCCACGCAGTGCGTGCGGGCCGCGCTCGACAACGGCATCACCACCTTCGACACCGCCGACGTGTACGCGAACGGCAAGGCCGAGGAGGTCCTCGGCGCGGCGCTGAAGGGCGAGCGCCGCGAGTCGTTGGAGGTCTTCACCAAGGTCTACTGGCCCACCGGGCCGCGCGGGAAGAACGACCAGGGCCTGTCCCGCAAGCACATCCTCGAGGGCATCGACGGCAGCCTGCGCCGCCTCGGCATGGACTACGTCGACCTCTACCAGGCACACCGGTACGACTCGTTCACCCCGCTCGAGGAGACGATGCAGGCGTTCGCCGACGTCGTGCGGGCGGGCAAGGCCCTCTACATCGGCGTGAGCGAGTGGACCGCGGAACAGATCCGCGCGGCGCACGCGCTGGCCCAGGACCTCGGCGTCTCCCTCGTGTCCAGCCAGCCGCAGTACTCCATGCTGCACCGGGTCATCGAGCCCGAGGTCGTCCCCACCTGCGAGGAGCTCGGGCTCGGGCAGATCGTCTGGTCGCCCATCGCCCAGGGCGTGCTGACCGGCAAGTACAAGCCCGGCGAGGCGTACCCGGAGGGCTCGCGGGCCACGGACGCGGGCGGCGGCGCCGACGCGATCGCCCGTTTCCTGAACGACGAGACCCTCACCCGCGTCCAGGCCCTGGCGCCGATCGCGAGCGACCTCGGCCTGACCATGGCGCAGCTCGCGGTGGCCTGGGTGCTGCAGAACCCCAACGTCTCCGCCGCGCTCGTCGGTGCCTCCCGCCCCGAGCAGGTGGCGGAGAACGTGAAGGCGGCGGGCGTCCGGATCCCCGACGACGCGCTGAAGGCCGTCGACGAGACCCTCGGCGACGTCGTCGACCGGGACGCGAGCCTGGTCGCCGGCTCGACGCCGCGGCGCAGGCCGGTCTGATGGACCTCGGGATCGCCGGGCGCACGGCGCTGGTGTGCGCCTCCACGCGCGGGCTCGGTCGGGCGTGTGCCGTCGAGCTGCTCGA
>NZ_JACBXB010000727.1 GCF_013870575.1 Pseudonocardia pini | reverse complement strand
CCCGCGACGACGAGGTCGCAGGCCAGCACGATCTCGAACCCGCCGCCGTAGGCGATCCCCTCGACCGCGGCGATCAACGGCGTGGTGCGGGCGCGGCGGACCACGCCGTAGTTGCCCCCGCGCGGGGTCGGGGCGCCCGCGCCCTGGGCCAGGTCGGTGCCCGCGCAGAACATCTCCGGGCCGCCGGTCAGCACGCCGCACCAGAGGTCCGGATCGTCCTCGAGCTCGTTCAGCGCGGCGTCGAGGGCCGCGGTCATGGGGGCGTCGACGGCGTTGCGCTTGGCCGGACGCTCCATCCGGACCAGGAGGACGCGGCCGCGCCGCTCCGTGCTGACGCGGTGCTCGGTGGCGGTGGAGGTGGTCATCCCCCCAACCTATTGTCCGAGAGGTGACCGACGACAGAAGCAGGTTCGCCCTCCCCTCCACCGGCCTCTGGACGGGGGCGCTCGACACCGTCCCCGCCGCCCGGGCCCGCGAGCTCGCCGCCGAGCTGGAGTCCTGGGGCTACGGCGCCCTGTGGATCCCCGAGGTGGCGGGCCGGGACCCGTTCGTCCACCTGGCCCTGCTCCTCTCCGCGACCGACCGGCTGATCGGCGCGACCGGCATCGCGAACATCTGGGCCCGGGACGCCGTCGCCACCTCGGGCGCGACGAAGGCCCTGACCGAAGCCTTCCCCGAGCGGGTGCTGATCGGCCTCGGCGTGAGCCACCAGAACCTCGTGGGCGGGCTGCGCGGGCACCACTACGACAAGCCGCTCACCGCGATGCGCGAGTACCTCGACGGGATCGACGCCGCCCCGTACACGGCGCAGCGGCCGACCACCCCGGTGCGCTACGTCCTCGCGGCGCTGCGACCGAGGATGCTCGGCCTCGCAGGCGAGCGGACCGACGGCGCACACCCCTACTTCGTCACGCCGGAGCACACCGCGCGGGCACGGGAGACCCTCGGCGCGGGCCCGCTGCTCTGCCCGGAGCAGGCCGTGGTCCTCGAGACCGACCCGGCGAAGGCCCGCGAGATCGGCCGCCGGTACACGAGCACCTACCTCGCCCAGCCGAACTACGTGAACAACATCACCACGCTCGGCTTCACGGAGACGGACCTGGCCGACGGCGGCTCGGACGCCTTCGTCGACGCCCTCGTGGCCTGGGGCGACGTGGACACCGTGGTGGCGCGGGTGCAGGCACACCTCGACGCCGGAGCCGACCACGTGGCGGTGCAGGCGCTGCCCGCCGAGAAGCGCGGGGTGCCCGTCGACCAGTGGCGCGCGCTCGCCGAGCCCCTCGCGGCGCTAGGCACCTGATCGCCCGAGTGTGGGCGGCACTCACACCCATCTCCGTTCCGGCGACCCGCACACCGCGGGCCCCGCGCTCGGCCGCGGTCCCGCACAGCGGGTCCGCGGTTCGAGCGACCCGCGGGGCAGGAGCGCAGACGACCCAAGATCACCGACTGGGCACGCACCACCGCGCTCACCGCGGCTCCCGGCGCCGAACTGATGATCAGGTCCACCCGGCCTCCACCCAAGATCACCGCCCCTGCACGCCGGACCGCGCCCACCACTTCGGCACGATCACCGACCAGGCTCAGCCGACCCTCACCCGAGGTCACCGTCCGGACGCGCCAGACCGCGCCCACCAGAGCTCCCGCCGCCGAACCGACGACCAGGTCGACCCGGCTCCACCCAAGATCACCGTCCGGGCACGCCCGACCGCGCCCACCGCGGCTCCCAGCGCCGAACCGGCGATCAGCCCAGGAGTCGACCCGCCGCCCCCTCGAGATCACCGCTCGGGTGCGTCCAACCGTGTACAGCGCGGCCCTCCGCACCCAGACCGCGATCACGACCGCGCTCAGGCCCCACCATCGCGCGCACCACCATCACCGCGCGGAGACTCCCGCCCGCGCTCACCTCGGCCACGGACTCCCGAGCCACGCTCACCGACAGAATCCGCCGGGGTAGCAGCTCATGATCACCACACCGGCACACCCGACCGCGCCCACCGCGGCCCTTCGCACCCAGACCGCGATCATGAGCCGCGCCTGCTCCACCAACCACCCGTGATCACCCTGTCGGCACATCGGACGCGCCAGGACGACGCGTGTGCCCCGCCCACGAACACCGACCCGAGACCCACCAGCCGGCCTCCGAAGATCACCGATGTGGCACCTCCGACCGCGCACACCGCGGCTCCCGACGCCGAGATGGCGATCAACCACAGAAGCCGCCGCCCACCACCCATCAAGATCACCGCTTGGGTGCTTCCAACCGCGCCTGCCGCTGCCCTCCGCACCCAGACCGCGATCATGACCGCACCGCCACCCCACCCGTTCCACCGCGCGCCCACCCGCCGCATCGCGCACCGCTCCACGCCCCCCGCACCGAGCGAGCACCGCGCGATCACCGAGCTAGTCGAGCCAGCCACCCCCCACGATCACGGTCTCGGCGCGTCGAACCGCGCCCACGGCGGCTCCCGGCTCCCAGACAGCGATCATGGACGGGTGTCATCCCTCGCTGCGCACCCCAGCGCGCGGACCCACCCGGACCGTCACCGCGTGCACCACCCGCACCCCACACCCCCGCCACCCCGACCTTCCCCCGTTTGAACGGACGCGCACCGCACGCCACCCTCGCACCGCACGTCACCCCGCAGCGCACGTCACCGCACCGCACCCACGCACCACCCGCACATCCGCAGCCGCACGCCCCACCGTCCGCACGCCCGCGTCGTCGCGGACCGCTGCGCTCTCCACCGTCCCTCTCCCGTAGGGAGAGCGGCCCGGCGCGAGCCCACTCGACACGAACCCGCTCGCCGCCGCTCGTAGGC
>NZ_JACBXB010000726.1 GCF_013870575.1 Pseudonocardia pini | reverse complement strand
TGGAGCGGCTCGCGGACGGCGGCCGCCGGGTCGTCGTGTACTCCCAGCACGCGGACAGCGACACCGCCCTGCGCTGCCTGGAGCTCGGCGCGGCGACCTACCTGACCAAGGCGGAGGGGCACGAGCACCTCATCCCCGCGATCCAGGCGACGGTCGAGGACCGGCCGTACACCCCGCCCGTGCTCGGCGGGGCGATGGCCGCGGACCCCCGCCCGGATCGACCCGCGCTGTCCGAGCGGGAGCGCGAGGTGCTGCTGGCCTGGTTCGAGAGCGACTCGAAACAGCTCGTCGCGCAGCGGTTCCACCTGTCTGTGAAGACCGTGGACACCTACATCGCGCGGGTCCGGATCAAGTACGCCGACGCCGGGCGGCCCGCCACCACGAAGGCCGCGCTGGTCGCGCGCGCCCTGCAGGACGGGCTCATCGACCTCGCAGGTCTCTAGCGGCGAGCACACAGAACTCCCCGCCGTCGGGATCGGACAGGACGACCCAGGGCACGTCCTGCCGACCCGGGTCGACCCGGCGCGCGCCGCGCTCGAGCAGGGCGGCGACCGACTGCTCCTGATCCTCGGGGACGAGGTCGACGTGCAGGCGGTCCTTCTGTGTCTTGGGGTCGCCGGGGAGGAACTCCAGGTGGGGCAGCCCGGGCTCGGCACCCTCCGCGATCGGGCGGCCGAGCGCGGCGGTCCAGAACCCCGTCGCCGCCCGCGGGTCCGGCGAGGCGACGACGATGGCCGCCAGCCGTCCCGTGTCCCGGTAGGTGTCCCGCGGTTCGAGGACACAGAACTCGTTGCCCTCCGGATCGGCGAGCACGATCCAGGGGACCCCGTCCTGCCCGACGTCCGCGGGCCGTCCGCCCAGCTCCACCGCGCGTTCGACCAGGGCGAGCTGCTCGGCGGGCGAGGTGCTCGCCAGGTCGAGGTGGATGCGGTTCTGCCCGGTCTTGGCCTCGGTGACCGGCACGAAGACCAGGTCGAGCTCGTACGGCGCGACGGGGGAGCGCACACAGACCTCGGCGGGCTCCGCCACCGCGACCGGCCACTCCAGCAGCTCGGACCAGAAGCGCGCCAGCGAGTGGGGATCGGCGCTGTCGACGACGACGTTCGCCAGGAGGTTCGGCACCTGCGCAGCGTAGAGGGCCCGGCACCTGCGGGGCGGTGGTCCGCAGGCACCGGGCACCTTCGACGGTAGGACAGGTCCGCCGTAGGGGGCCGTCAGGTGATCGCCCGACATCGGTTAACGACCGCGCGCGGCCGACCGTGTGCCGCATGACCGCGCCCGATCGAGGCGCCCGCGCCCGGAGTGCCCCATGACCGTCACCCCGCCCCAGCAGCCCTACCCGCAGCAGCCCTACCCCCAGCAGCCCTCTCCCTACGGCCCGCCGCAGGGCTACCATCCGCCCTACCCGCAGTTCCCGCCGATGCCGCAGCCGGACTACGCGCCCTGGGGCGCCCGTGTCGGGGCCGCGCTCGTCGACGGCCTGGTCCCCGGCGTGATCGCCTCCCTCGGCCTGCTGTCGCTGCTGTTCGGCAGCCTCGACGTCGTGCTGGTCGTGGCGTCGGTCTGCTACGTCGCGGCCTTCGCGTTCGCGCTGTGGAACACCTGCTACCGGCAGGGGAAGACGGGGCAGAGCCTCGGCAAGCAGCTGGTCGGGACGCGGCTGGTCCGGCTCCGCGACGGCGGCACCCTCGGCTTCTGGCCCACGCTGGGGCGCCAGCTCGCGCACGTCCTCGACAGCCTCCCGTTCTACCTCGGCTACCTCTGGCCGCTGTGGGACGAGCGGCGCCAGACCTTCGCCGACAAGGTGTGCGACACCGTGGTCGTCCGGGTGGGGTGATCTGCTTCACGCCGTCCGTGAGAGGGTGTCGACGTGGGTATCGGACGCCTGGCCAGGGTCGGTTGTGGTGCCGCGGTGGTCGCCGTGGTGCTCGCAGGCTGTGGCGGGCCGAGCCAGGTGGGCTCGGCGATGATCGTCGGGGACCGTGCCGTCGAGCTCGCGGGTGTCCAGACCACGATCGATGCCGCCTTCGCGCACCGGGCGGACATCGCCGCCCAGGCCGGCCAGCAGATCGCGGACGCGGACATCGCGCGGTACGTCGTGAGCCGGGAGGCCACGCACGAGCTGCTCACGGAGGCGGCCGCACGTGCGGGCGTCACGGTGAGCGAGGACGCGGTCGACGCCGCAGTGGCGAACACCGAGGACCAGAGCCTGCGCCTCGACCGGACCCTGTTCGACGGGGCCGAGCTGCGGGAGCGGGCGAGCGACCACGAGCTCGCGATCGCCCTCGCCGAGAGGTACGTGGACCGGCTGGCCGTGACGGTCGACGTCGCCGCCGCCACCTCGAAGGAGGAGGCGGACGCCAAGGCGCGCGCGCTCGCGGCCGGGGGTGCCGAGGAGGACCGGGTGCTGGCCGACCAGCGCACCGCGCAGGCAGGCCAGACCTATCGCGCGGCCACGGACCCGGAGTCGGCCACGACCGTGGTGTTCGGGGTGCCCGCCGGGCGCGTGGTGAGCTTCGAGCCCTCGCCGGGGCAGGGGTTCTGGCTGGTCGTGCGGGTCACGGACCGCCGGACGGACGCCCCGGCCGAGGGCCCGCCCGCAGCGGGCTCGATCGACCGCAGCACGCTCGCGGCGATCGGGGAGCGGATCGCGCAGCCCGAGGGCGGGCCGATCGAGATCAACCCGCGCTTCGGCGTCTGGGACGCGGTGCGGATGGCCGTCGTCGCGCCCGGGCAGGAGTCCGGGACGGTGCTCGCGCCCTGACGCCGGCTGGGAGACTGGGTCCGTGCCTCCCACGGTGATCACCTTGTCCCGCAGGC
>NZ_JACBXB010000725.1 GCF_013870575.1 Pseudonocardia pini | reverse complement strand
GGCTGCAGGTGGTCACGGCCACGGAGGTGACCTCGCACGTCGCCCTGCTCGCGGCGGTGCCGGACGAGATCCGCCGCACCTTCGCCGACCGCGTCCTCGCCCCGGTCCTGGCCTACGACGCCCGCAACGACGCGGGCCTGCTCGAGACCCTGGAGGCCTTCCTGGACTGCTCGGGCAGCTGGAGCCGGGCGGCGGAACGCCTCCACCTGCACGTCAACACGGTGCGGTACCGGATCGGCCGGGTGGAGGAGCTGACGGACCGGAACCTCGCGCGATTCGCGGACCGCGTCGACGTGTACCTCGCCCTGAAGTCCCGCTGACCCCCGCATTATGGAGCCACAACTGTCATTCAGCGGGGGGAGAACGACAGTTGTGGCTCCATAATGCGGTCAGTGGTGGGACGACAGCGCGGCGCTGATCTCCGCGACCATGTGGTTCGGGTTGCGCAGGAGGGCGGCCGTCACGAAGACAACTCGCCATCCGGCCGCCTGGACGCGGTTCAAGCGGGCGCGGTCACGGTTGAGGGCCCAGGTCTCGCCGTCCCGCCAGCCGCCGTCGTACTCGACGGCGACCCGCCGCCTCGGGAAAGCGAGGTCGACGAGCGCGACCTGCTCCCCGGCGAGCTCGATCCAGTGCTGGGGAACGGGGTCGAGGCCGGCCAGGACGAGATGGACGCGAACCTGTGACTCGGGAACCGAGTCGGAGAGGTCCGTCGCCAGTGCCTCGGCCTGCCGCGCGACGACGATGCCGTTGTCGTGGCGGATCCGCAGCATCGTGCGCAGTGCGTCCCTGTCGACCAGGCGAGCCTTGAGGATCTGGTCGAGATCGGCGACCGAGTCCGGCAGCGGGCGTCCGACCAGGAGATCGAGGCACATGCGGAGCGGGGAGGCGAGGAGCCCACCCTCCCACGGCTCGTACTCGTCCGGAACGAGATCGGCACGCCGGACGAGGAGGCCGCTGCGGCGATCCACCCTCGCGCCGAGGGGTACGGCGACGTGGACGGGATCGTCCGGCCAGCAGATCGGCGCGCCCCGCACGGCGGCTGCCGACCTCCCGGTGATCACCACACCCGGCGGCAACGCCATCGCCGCGGCCTGCGCACGGAGCTCGTGGGTCACGGGCACGGTGTTCCAGGAGTAGACGTCCCGGAACAAGCGCCGGTACCGGCCGGCTCGGAGATCGCGGTGGGTGATCATGCCCTGCGCGATCGCGTCCGTGCCGCGGAAGAGGGGGAGCTCGCGGAGCTGAGAGGTCAGGTAGTCGGTGGCCATGTCGCCGATCATGGGCGCACCGCCCGACAGATACCGCGGCCCTCGCAGAGTTGTCCACAGCCCTGGTCGTTATGGAGCCACAACTGTCGATTCGCCCCTTCGAAACGACAGTTGTGGCTCCATAATGCGTCGGTCAGTCGCGGACGACCGTGGCCTGGATGAGGCCGTACGGGGCCGTTGCGGCGTGGAAGACCTCGTTGGGGTTCTCCAGGCCGAAGGGGGTCAGGTCGACGACGAAGTGGTGCTTGTTCGGGGCGGAGAGGGAGATCTCCTCGATCTCGGGGTGGGTCTCCAGGACGGCCTTCCCCATCTCCCACAGCGTCTGCTGCAGGGCCAGGGAGTGCACGCTCGCGAAGCGCTCCAGCAGGATCGCGCGGACGTCGGTCCAGGTCTTGTCCCAGTCCACATCGGTCGCCGCGTAGGTCCAGGTCGCGACCAGGGAGGTCGACATGATCCGGTCGTGGGTCTCCTGCAGGGTCGTGTACCCGTCCCGCAGGAAGCCGGCGAACTCCGAGCCGGTGGACTTGAGCAGGACGAGGTCCTTCAGGCCGGAGCGGACCGTCTCCCCCGCCCCCGACACCTCCACGACGGTCGTGCGGACCTCCGACTCGCGGCGCACCCACGCGTGGTCGTCGATGCGCTCCCAGGTGTGCTCGTCGACCTCGATCCGTGCGCCCTCGACGGGCTCCACATCGGACACGAAGTGCCGGGCCAGGGTCAGCGCGTAGTCCTCGATCTCGCGCAGCCCGTGCTCCTTCGCGTACGCGTAGACCGTGTTCTTCTGGGTATCGGTCGGCAGCACCCGGGACTGGTCGCCCGCCAGGTGTGCGGCGCTGAAGTCGCCCCGCAGCGCGGTCGAGACCGTGACGTCGCGGATCTCGTGCCGCGGGGTGTCGCGGTAGATCCGCACCACGCGGTTCTCCGCCTTGCCGTAGTCGTTGGCGCCCAGACGGATCCGGCCTGTGGTTCCCATGTGTCAGCTCCCGCGGTAGGTCGAGTAGGCGAAGGGGGACAACAGCAGCGGGACGTGGTGGTGCCGCTGCGGGTCGGTCACCGTGAAGGCCACGGTGACCTCGGGGTAGAAGGCGGACCACGCGGCCGTCGCGAAGGTCAGGGTGTGGACGCCGGCGCCGGGCTCGGTGAGGCGACCACGGCCGTCGGCGTCCGTGACGATCCGCTCGCGCTCGCGCCCCTCGGTCCGGAGCACGACCGTCATGCCCGCGGCCGGGGTCCCGGTCGTCGCGTCGAGGACGTGGGTGGACAGGCTCACCGCACGGCCTCCGCCAGCCGGAGCCGGTTGATCGCCGCGAGCTCGCCGAGTGCGACGAGCCGTTCCGCGGCCGGGTCGTTGCCGAGCCGAGCGTGCAGGGTGTCCAGCAGCTCCACGGCACTCCGTCCCGCCGCGCACACCAGGTACACGTAGCCGAAACGCTCCTCGTAGGCCCGGTTCCCCGCGGCCAGCGCGTCGAGGACCTCGGCGGACGCACCCGCCACCCCCGCCTGCTCGCGCCGGGCCGTCCCCTCCGCGGCCCGGTCGCCGATGCGAGGG
>NZ_JACBXB010000724.1 GCF_013870575.1 Pseudonocardia pini | reverse complement strand
GGACCCAGCGCAGGTGGGCCTTGCTGCCGGTGTCCACCCAGTAGGCGGCGCGGACCCCGTCCCCGCCCACGGCCTCGGTGGGCATGATCACCGAGTTGGCCCGCTCGAGCGTGGCGGTGATCTCCGCGGAGTCCTCCGCGTCCTCCGGGATCCACCAGCCGAAGTCCTGGTGGAGGGTCAGGTCGAGCTCGGCGTCGGCCGCGAGGACGTCCTGCATCCGGACGACCTCCCCGCCCAGCCCCGGCCCGACGACCGGCAGCGCCGATCCCGGCTCCGCCTGCTGCGCCCAGCGCAGCGCCTTGGCGAGGTCCGCGGACAGGTCCCCGGACCGCGTCTGGACCTGCATGCCGAGCAGGATCTCGCCGTCTCCGCGCACCATCGCCGCCGAGGCCCCGGGCAGCACCGTGGCCACCCGCACCGGCACCTCGGACTCCGGTGTGAGCGGCAGCGGGGCGATCGCGGACGGCAGGAACTCCCGCATCGCGACCAGGTCCGGCTCGGCCGCGAGGCCCGCGAAGGGCCGCGTGACGATGACGTCGTCGCCCGCGCCGTGGCAGGCCTTGTACCGCTTGCCCGACCCACAGGGACAGGGCCTGCGCGGGTTCTCCCCCGCGGGCGCGGCGCTCTTCTCGCGATTCTTCTTGGCCATCAGGCCGTCTACCGTAGCGACACCAGGACCTCGCGGCGCACCGGCCTCGTCGGCTCGACGAGCGCGGTGCAGTACCGCACCACCCGCACGGTGAGCACGGCGGTCGCGGCGCAGACCAGGTCGAGCAGCGCGTGCAGCAGGACCCCGTCCGCCAGTGCCTGGATGCCGCCGCGGAAGGACCACAGGAACACGACGACGCCGAGCACCACCGACAGCCCCCACGCCCCCCACCACCACAGCAGCAGCCGGGCGGGGTGCGGGCGCTCGCCGGGCGGGCGTCGACCGCGTAGAACGCCATGGCCAGCAGGTACACGACGATCGTGCCCTGGAAGAGCATGTCGCTGTAGGACGACAGCACCGGATCGACGGTCATCGGTCTCCACCGTTCGTGGGGGTCACTAGCAGCTCCGCCCGCAGGCGGTCGAACTCCTCGCCGTAGCCCGCGCGGTCCGTCCGGGCGAGTCCGCCCAGCTCCACGCGGCTGCGACCGTCGCCCTCGGGGGTCACGCGCACCCAGAACCGACGCCGCTTGACCGACAGCGACAGCCCGAGCCCGCCGAGCATCAGCAGCGCGAACACCAGCACCGCCTCCTGCCCGGGGTCGTGGCTGACCTGCAGCGCCACCCACTGGGTGACGGCGTCGAAGCGGATCTGCGTGCCGTCGTCGAGGGTGATGCTCTGGCCGGGGACCATGTTCTCCCGGGCCACCCGGACCAGCTCGCCGGAGTCGACCTTCGACTGGTCGATCGAGAAGATCGACTGGCCGCGGCCGTCGTCGAGACCGAGATCGCCGCGCATGACGTCGATCGCCGCCTCGGGGGCGAGCAGGTCGGGGAAGGTCGAGGTGACGACCTGGCCGCCCGAGCTGGTCGGCGCGAACAGGCCGGTGACGGCGATCGAGCTGCGCTGGCGCTCGGCCGCGTCCGCGATCCCGGGGCGCTCGAACTTCGTGGCGCCCTGCGAGAGGTAGGTCGTGGTGTCCACGGGCTGCCACTGGATCTCCCCGGTCCGCTGCTGCCCGTCGGGCCAGGTCACGGTGAACCTCGGCGCGTAGCCGTGGTTGAGCAGGTAGACCCGCTCGTCGTCGACCCGCAGGGGGTGGTTGACCGCGAGCTCGTACGGCTGCCAGGTCGACGTGTCGCCGGACTCGACCTGGTCGGCCGTCTGGTAGCCGAGCTGGGCGCGGTACTGCTCGGGCTGGCCGTTGTCCAGGTAGTCCGCGGCGAACGAGTCCACCCGGATGCAGAACGGCGCGAGCTCGGTGCCGTCGACCTGCAGGCCGGGGCGGAAGGAGTCGTAGCCGAGGATCGAGGTGTTGCAGAACTGGCTGCCGTTGGCCAGCACGATGACCTGGCCCTCGTACCCGAACAGCTTCCCGACGGCCATCGCCACCAGCAGCCCGACGATGCTCATGTGGAACACCAGGTTGCCGGTCTCGCGCAGGTAGCCCTTCTCGGCCGAGATCGCCTGCTCGGTGCGGGTGCGGCGCCAGCCCTTCAGCCGCCCGTCGACCCGGTCGAGGACCTGCTCGGGAGTCCCCTCCACCACGTCGACGGCGTGGTGCGGCATCCGCGACAGGGCCCGCGGGACGGCGACGGGCCGCTGCCGCATCGCACGCCAGTAGTCCGAGGAGCGGGGGGTGAGGCAGCCGACGAGGGAGATCATCAGCAGCAGGTAGATCGCCGCGAACCACGGCGTGGCGAACACCTCGAACGCGCCCACCCGCTCCAGCAGCGGGGCGAGCCGCGGGTAGTCCGCGAAGTACTGGTCGACGAGCTGGGGGTTCAGCGACCGCTGTGGCAGGAGCGCACCCGGCAGCGAGGCCAGGGCCAGCAGGAACAACAGCACGAGCGCGGTCCGCATGCTGGTGAGCCCGCGCCAGGCGTTGCGCAGCGCGGCGAGGACGCTCCGGGTCCGGCGCGGCGGCTCCGGCGTGGGCGCGGGGGGCGCGGGGGTGGTCGTGGAGGTCATAGCGCGGGTGTGAATCCGGCGATCGAGACCTGGAGCTGGGCCAGCAGGCTGCCCCACACCCCGCTGACCAGCAGCGCACCCACGGCGACCATCAGGGCGCCGCCGGCGATCTGGATGGCGCGGGTGTGGCGGCGCAGCCACCCCAGCGCGGTGACGGCCCGTGCGGCACCGAGCGCGATCACGACGAACGGCAGCCCGAGCCCGGCGCA
>NZ_JACBXB010000723.1 GCF_013870575.1 Pseudonocardia pini | reverse complement strand
CGACGACCGGCGCCACGGGCTGGTCGAGCGGTAGCCCGGTGATCGGGTCGACCCGGTTCAGGACGGAGTTCATGACCTGCTGGCCGCCCTGCACCCACAGCAGCGCGACGACCACGACGACCATGCCTGCCGACGCGGCGGTCAGCGTGCGGATCCGACCGGCCGAGCTCGCGAGCCGCGTCCGGCTGCTCTCCACGACCCAGGCACGGATGCCGAGGACCACGAGCAGCCCGGCGAACGACAACCAGACCCACTTGTCGAAGGCGGGGTCCAGGATCATCCGGGCCTCCCCTGCGTCGCCCCGTCGATGACCGGCACACCGGTCTTGCGGAGCACGAAGTCGTACGGGTCCGTGGGGTCCTGGAACCACATGTAGTAGGTCCCCTGCGCGATCAGCTGGTTCGCCAGGTCCAGCGACCAGCCGGGCTGGTTGAGGAACAGGTGCACGCCCTGCTCCTCGATCGACCGGAAGTTGACGATGACGTCCGGGTTGATCGTCGCGATGCAGCCCAGCTTGTCCGTGGCGGGCGCGATCCGGCCGCAGCCCTCGATGCCGCCGCCGCGGCCGTACGCGGTGAGCCCCTCGATGGCGAACGGACCCGGGTCGGACAGCGGCATGACGTTCTGCCCCGGCGGCGTGGTGGCCACGACCTGCCGGTACATCTCGGCGTCTCGCGGGTAGACGACCTGGTAGGAGTCGTTGCCGCCGCGCAGGAAGATCAGCATCGCGAACAGCGCGACCATGCCCACCGCGAACACCGGGCGCATCCAGCCGCGCCAGCGGACCAGGAAGCGCAGCAGGTCGGTGGCGAGGATGGTGAGGATCGGCAGGCCGAACAGGAGGATCCGGAGGAAGCCCTCGCCGCCGTAGCCCTGCGCGGCGAAGCCCATCGGCACCACGGCCAGGCCGATCGGCACCAGGTCCCGGCGGCGCCGCCAGTAGACGATCGCGCCGAGGAAGCCCAGGCCGTACGAGATCGCGGCCATGAGGAACCGGCCGTACTTCACGACCTGCTGCCCGAAGTCGCCGGTCAGCCGGTCCCCGACGCCCGCCTCGAGCGCCGCGCCCGTGTTGCCGTCGCCGATGAACAGCCCGATCTGGGTGGTCCAGATGGGCCGGGCGGCGATCAGGATGAACAGGATCACCCCGATGATCCCGACGAGCACGAGGCCACGGCCCCGGTACCGGCCCACGACGGCGAGCAGGGCGAGCTGGCCCAGGATCGCGAACGGCGTGAGCTGGTGCGCCGGGATGACCGCGATGATGCAGAGCGCCGCGCAGAAGTAGACGAGCAGGATCTGCCGCGGCGGCAGCGTGGGCCGGTTCGGCGGGGTCCCCGCCGAGACGATCCAGCGGTGCCACAGCGGCAGCCGCTTGGCACCCAGGTGCGGGGCGGGCCAACCGGGCGCGCCGCTCGGGTCCGTCCGACGGGTGGCCAGCGGGCCCAGCGCGAAGGTCAGCACCGTGAGCAGCAGGCAGATGCCGGTGGCCTGCGGCGAGAAGTAGTCCTGCTCGATCCAGTTCAGGCCCACGAACAGCCAGGCCGCGGCCCACGGCGCGCGGCTGCCCCCGAGCATCGAGCGGGCGAGCGCGTAGATCCCGATCGCCCACACCGCGACGACGGCGGGCGGGAACCACCGCAGCACGTCGTCGAGCTGGTCGGCGCCCGAGGCCTGTCGGAACCACGCCCACTGGGCGAAGAACGCGGGCCAGGAGAACCGGGCGTCGAGACCCTGCGGCGGCACGCCGTTGGCGACCGCGACGGCGTCGACGAACCCGGTGATGGTCCAGGCGGTGCCGAAGCGGGCCGCGGGCTGCACGACGGACGGCAGCCCGGTGGAGCAGAGGATCAGCACGCCGGTCGCGGCGCCCAGCATCGGGATGCGGGGGCGCTTGGCGTAGAGCTCGGTGACGCACGAGCCGATCGCGAACAGCAGCGCCAGCCACGCGGCGGGGCCGAGGACCTTGGCCAGGCCCCAGCCGTCGAGCGCGTCGAGGTCGGTGGTGACGACCGCGATCGGCAGCATCGCGAGGGCCAGGACGGCCAGCGCGGGCGAGAGCCAGCGGTCGAGCAGGGGCCGGTTGCGCTCGAACCAGGTCGGCGGGGCCGGCTCCTCCTCGGGCGGCTTCGGGATGACGGGCAGCGCCGTGGTGGGCGGGTCGACCGGGTCCCGGGGGCCGCCCACGGGGCTCATCACCTGGGTGGCGTCGTCCCCCGCACCACGGCGGGTGTCCTGGGCGGTCATTGCGCGACCACCGCGTGCCGCAGCAGGAACGGCACGCTCAGGCCCGCGACGATGTAGAGCATCAGGTCGGGGTGCCACCAGACGGCGCTGACCATGACCTGGGCCGCGAGGAGTGTCGTCGCGATCCCCACGCCGAGAGTCAGCAGCCACATGTGCGCCGCGGGCGCGCGGCGCAGGAAGCCCGCCGCCGCCCAGCCCGGGCCGAGCAGCAGGAAGCCGACGGTGACGGACAGCCGCAGGCCGGTGCCCGCAGCCACGTCGAACACGCTCAGCAGGCAGGCGGCGACGCCGGCCACGACGAGCATCACGGCCACGCCGCGCCGCGCCGTGCGGGCGCGGGTCAGCTCCGCCGCGGTAGGCATGCTCACCGCGTCACTCCGTTCCTCGCCGGTCCGCCCGGCCTGTCGTCTGCGTGCTCGGCGTCCCGGCGGATCCGGGCCCCGCGGGACACGCGGTCACGACCGCGCCCCACACGGGACCGCCCACCCGCCACGAGTATGGCGGGTGGATTCCGGTCGCCGGGGAGGTGGGCCTCAGGAGGCCTCCTCCTCCAACGCGTAACGCGCGTCGAGCGCCTCACGC
>NZ_JACBXB010000722.1 GCF_013870575.1 Pseudonocardia pini | reverse complement strand
GTCGCGGCGATGAGCAGTGACGCGCTGCCGGGCGACTCGCTCTACGCGATGAAGCTGATGGCCGAGTCCACGGGCACGGCCTTCACCTTCGACGACACGGCCAAGGCCCAGCGCCACCTCGACGCCGCGGCCGCGCGGATCCAGGAGATCGAGCGCCTGCAGCAGGCGGGCCGCACCCCGGACGCCGCCACCTACGAGACCGCGCTGAAGGCCTTCGACGAGGCCGCCAGCGAGGGCTCGCGGATGGTGCTCGCCGGACCGGAGCCCACGGACGCCGGTCTCGGCGACCTGGGCGCCTGGGCGAACCGCCAGTCGGCGGCGATCGCCGCGCTGCAGAGCGCGGACCAGGAGGTCCCGGGCGCGGACCAGTCCACGCAGCTGATGGCCCGGCTCGCCGAGCGGGCCGAGGCGCTGCAGGAGCGGATGGGCTGCTCCGAGGTCAGCAACGGGGTCGACGACCTCGGCCCGGTCCCGGCGAAGGGCGACTGCGTCCCGGTGGAGTCCGGCGCGACCGGCGGCACGGCCGTGCAGGCGGGCCGCCCGGAGTCGGCGACCTCGCGCAGCGGGACCGCGTCGACCGCGCCGTCGGGTACCGAGACCACCTCGCCGACGGACACCACCACGCCGTCGGAGGACCAGGGCCTGCTCGGCGGGGTCGTGGGCGGTCAGGACGACCCCACGACCACGACCGAGGGCGACTCGAGCACCACGTCGGAGAGCGGCGCCCCGCAGAGCAGCACCAGCGAGAAGCCCTCGGGCGACAGCGGGAGCGGAGGCGGCGGCGGAGGCCTGCTGCCCCCGATCAACCTGCCGCCGCTGCTGCCCGGCCTGCCGTCGATCACGCTGGGCTGAGCGAGACCCGTCCCGGAGGGCCGCGCGGTGATCCACCGCGCGGCCCTTCGCGCGTCCGGGTGTCGGCCCGGCGTCGATCCCGCCAGTAGTCTGGACCCGTTCGGAAGGCCCAGAGGTGTCGGACCCGAGGTGGTAAGTGGAGCACGGTGAGCCGGAGGACGACGGCCGGGCGCAGGTCGCGGGAGTGGCCGAGTCCGCTGACGTGATGGCGGCGGTCAGCGCGTTGGACCGTTCCCAGCGGGCCGGTGAGGCGGCCGCAGCCGCCGCCGTGGCCGCGGGCGAGACCCCGCCGCCGTCGGAGGCCGCGGAGCAGGACCTCACGGCCGCCGCCTTCTTCGACGTCGACAACACCATGATGGTCGGCGCGTCGATCTTCCACTTCGCCCGCGGGCTGGCCGCGCGCAAGTTCTTCACGACCTCGGACCTGGCCGGGTTCGCCTGGCAGCAGCTGAAGTTCCGGGTCGGCGGCCGGGAGGACAAGACCGGGATCGCCGGCCACCGGGACACCGCGCTGTCGTTCGTGGCGGGCAGGCCGGTCGAGGAGGTCGTGGAGCTCGGCGAGGAGATCTACGACGAGCTGATGGCCGACCGGATCTGGGCGGGCACCCGGGCGCTCGCGCAGATGCACCTCGACGCAGGCCAGCGGGTCTGGCTGGTCACGGCCACTCCCGTCGAGCTCGCGCTGATCATCGCGCGCAGGCTGGGGCTGACCGGCGCGCTGGGCACCGTGGCCGAGAGCGTCGACGGGCACTACACCGGCAGGCTCGTCGGCGAGATCCTGCACGGTCCGGCGAAGGCGCACGCCGTGCGTGCGCTGGCCGTGACCGAGGGCCTGGACCTGCGCCGCTGCACCGCCTACTCGGACTCGGTGAACGACGTGCCGATGCTCTCGGCCGTCGGCACCGCGGTGGCGGTGAACCCCGACTCCGAGCTGCGAGACGTCGCCAAGGAGCAGGGCTGGCAGATCCGGGACTTCCGCACCGGCCGCCGCGCCGCCCGCATCGGCGTCCCGTCCGTCCTCGGCGCGGGTGCTCTCGCGGGCGCGGTGGCCGCGGGCGTGGCGTACCGCAAGCGCTGACGCCTGATGCGGGTCAGCCGAGGAACACGTTCCGGCGCTGGCCCAGCAGGCGGTAGAGGGTGTGCTGGATGGTCTCGCGCACCTGGTCGGTGAGGTTGAAGACCAGCATCGGGTCGTCCGCGTCCGCGGGCGTGTAGTCCGCCAGCGAGATCGGCTCGCCGAACTCGATGTACCACTTCGACGGCAGCGGCACGAGCCCCAGCGGCCCGAGCAGCGGGAAGGTCGGGGTGATCGGGAAGTACGGCGCCCCGAGCAGCCGGGCGAGCGGCTGCACGTCCCCGATCTTGGGATAGATCTCCTCGGCCCCGACGATCGAGCACGGGATGATCGGCACGCCGGTGCGCAGCGCCGCGGACACGAACCCGCCGCGGCCGAACCGCTGGAGCTTGTAGCGGTCCGCGAAGGGCTTGCCGATGCCCTTGAAGCCCTCGGGGAACACCCCGACGAGCTCGCCGGAGGACATCAGCCGCTCGGCGTCGGGGCTGCAGGCCAGCGTGGCGCCGTTCTTGCGGGCCAGCTCGCCCACGACCGGGAGCCGGAACATGTAGTCCGCCCCGAGCAGCCGGAGCCTGCGCTTGGCGGGGTGCTCGGCGTGCAGCGAGTGGATCGTCATCAGCGCGTCGAGCGGGAGCGTGCCGGAGTGGTTGGCGACGATCAGGGCGCCGCCGGTCTCCGGGACGTGCTGCATGCCGATGGTCTCGACCCGGAACCAGTGCTGGTAGAGCGGCTGCAGCGCCCCGGCGAGGACCGTCGAGGCGAGCTCGGGGTCGTAGCCGAACTCGTCCACGGCGTAGTCCCCCGCCAGCCTGCGGCGCAGGAAGCGCAGCGCCTCGGCGAGGGTGGACTCCCAGGCGGGCGGCTCGGGGTCCGGGACCGCGGCGATCCCCGGCTGCGTGGGGGG
>NZ_JACBXB010000721.1 GCF_013870575.1 Pseudonocardia pini | reverse complement strand
CGGCTGCCGAAGTGCCGCAACACGGTCTGCACGCTCACCCCGGCCCGCGCGGCGACGGCGTCGAGCGTCGGGTCGAGGTCGAGGGTCTCCTCGGCCAGGGCGAGCACGGCGGCCAGGATCCGCTGCCGGGTGGCCTCGACCGACGCGGCCCTGCTCCGCATCGTGTAGGCGCGCCGGCTCGTCACGAGAGGTGATGGTGCCGCCCCGCCGATTTGACGTCAATGACGACTCACACGAAATGCCGCTACCCGGCCGCGTCGACGATCTTCCAGTAGGAGTCCTTGCGGAGCACCCGGCCGTCGCGGAACTCCCAGTGGTCGCAGCCGCGGACGCGCACCCGCTCGCCCTCGGGTCGCGTGCCCGTGAGCAGCCACTCGGAGACGCCGAGGTCGCCGCTGACCCAGTGTCTGCCGTCGCCGTAGTGGACGTCGGGCAGCCCGGCGAAACGGCTCGCCAGGCCCTCCCGCACGGCCGGCTTGCCGACGAGCCGCCTGCCCCACGGCTCGGGCCCCCTCGGCATGTCCAGCGAGCAGTCCTCGGTGAAGAACTCCATGATCGCGTCCAGGTCGTGCGCGTTGAACGCGGCCGTGATCGCCTCCAGCGTCTCGACCGACGCCCCACCCCGATCCGTCATCGCCGGACCTCCCGTGCCCTCGGTGCGGACCGCGAAGGATAGGCCCCCGGTCGGCGGTTCGGGACCGCTCCGGAGGTGACGCGAGCGCGGTCGTCGCGCAGGGGGGCCGCGCCGTCGCGGGGCTCCGACTCCGACCTCAGCCGCGGATCAGCGGGTTCCGCGGGCTCGCCACGACCTCGCCCGGTCCGACGCCCGGGACGAACGTCCGCCAGGCCCCGCTGACCATCGTCGGGGCGGGCACGACCCGCACCCCGTCGGCGAAGTAGGTGGTGGCCAGGGCCATCCGCGCCGCCGTGGTGCGGTTCGCGCCCGCGGTGTGGACGCAGTGGGCGGAGTGGAAGCTCATCTCCCCCGTGGCGAAGGGCCCGTCCTCCACGGCGACGGCGTGGGCGCGGAAGGTGGCGGAGACGCCCCGGTCGTAGGAGGTGCCGTGCTTGTCGAACTCCACGTCCCGCACGAGCTCCCAGGTCCGGGCGCCGCGGGCGAACGCGAGCGGGCCCATCTCACGCGGGGTGGCCTGCAGCGGGATCCACGCGGTCAGCACCGCGGCGGAGTCGAGCGGGAAGTGGTGGGCGTCGTAGTGCCACGGGGTCCGGCCCGCGCCGGGCTCCTTCGACAGGGCGTTGTCGTGGTAGAGCCGCACGCCGTCCACGCCCAGCAGCGCGGCCGCGATGCCGCCGACCCGCGGCGAGAGCACCGCCGAGGCGACCAGCGGGTCGTCGAGCCACATCATCTCGAGGCTCTGGAAGCCCACCTCGGGATCGACGGCCGCCGCGAGCAGCTCCCGCAGACGGGCACGCAGACGGGCGAGCGCGCCGGGCGTGAGCACGCCGGGGAGCTTGACGAACGACTCCGTGCGGTAGGACGCGACCTGCGCAGCGGTGAGCGGGTAGGGCTCCGCGAGCTCGGCCGCCACCTCGGCGTCGGACGGGAGGGGGCCGGGATCGGCCGGTGCGATCTCCAGCAGCGGACCGTCCGCGGCGGGCCCGTCGGCGAGCGACATGTACCAGTTCCACCACTGGTCGTTGCCCCGGTCCCACTCGATCCCGACGTCGGAGGCGGTGCCGGCTGCGGTGGTCGCGGACAGGTGCGGGTTGGTCGTCACGGGTGCTCCCACGTGATCAGGTGGGCTTCGTGCGCGAAGGTGTAGGAGCCGTCCGGAGCGCGGCATCCCCGCAGGTAGGAGGCCAGGGGCTCGACGTCTTCCATCCGCTCCAGGGACACCGTGTCGTCGAACGCGCAGCGCTGCAGGAACCCCTCCACGACCGCGCGGTCGGCCGTCCCGGTGCGGTAGGGCAGCACCTGGACGCCGACGTCCGCCCCGGCGGCGCGCAACGCCTCGGCCACGCCCTCGGCGTCGGTGTACGGCGTGGCGTCCGGGGCGAAGGCCGGGCGGTAGGCCTCGTAGAACTCCAGGTAGTGCGAGCGCGCGCTCGCCTGCGCGACGACGCCGAACCCGCCGGGACGCAGGGCCCCGACCATCCGCGCGACGCCCGCGGCCAGCTGGTCGGGAGGCAGCGCGTAGAGCGCGTGGGTGGCCCAGGCGACGTCGTAGGCCGCAGGCGCGTCGAGGTCCTGCAGCACGATCTCGTGCTCGGCGGCCGCGACGAAGGGCGGCGCCAGCACCGAGCGCGCCTCCGCGATGCTGAAGGCCGAGGGATCCAGCAGGTCCACCTCGACCACAGGCTCCGCGGGCAGGCCCGCGGCGAGCAGCGCGGCGGGGAACCTCCCGCTCCCGCAGGCGACGTCGAGCAGCCGCACCCGGCCGTCGACGGCGTGGCGGCGCAGGTCCGCGGCCCAGTCCCGGGCGGCCGCGAGCTGCCGGTAGTCCTCGGTGGCGAGCGCGTAGAAGGCCTGCATCTCCGCCCGCCCCGCCTCGCTCCAGTGGTCGAGGCTGCGCTGGGCGGTGTCGGGGCGCGTCACCCTCCGAGCCAACCACGCCCGGGAGTTCGCCGCGCCGCGAAACCGGGAACGCCCTAACGTCAGGACGTGACGACATCGAGCACGGCCCTCCCGCTCGATCGGCTCCGCGACGCGCTGCGCGACGGCCCGGCCCTGCCCGCGCTCTCGCTCGAGGGCTACGCGCGCACCCACGCGGCGTTCGAGGCCGCGAGCGACCAGCGTGCCCGGCTGCAGGAGTGGATGGCCGAGGTCCTGCCC
The DNA here is from genome assembly GCF_013870575.1 of Pseudonocardia pini. Lineage (GTDB taxonomy): Bacteria > Actinomycetota > Actinomycetes > Mycobacteriales > Pseudonocardiaceae > Pseudonocardia > Pseudonocardia pini. The sequence continues at coordinate 39 of NZ_JACBXB010000721.1, read as the reverse complement.
GCGCTGCTGCCGGGCAGGGACCCGCTGCGCGTCGTCGGG
>NZ_JACBXB010000720.1 GCF_013870575.1 Pseudonocardia pini | reverse complement strand
CACGATGCCGAGGGCGGCGAGCACGCCGCCGCCGACCAGCACGACCACGTCCGCCCACGTCGCTCGCGCACCCCACTCCGCCATGGCGGTGAAGGGCAGGATCGGGGTCTGGCCGAGCAGCACCTGGACGCAGGCCCACCCGAGCAGCACCGCGGCCGCCAGCAGCAGGACCGCGACGATCGTGGCCGGGACGACGCGGCGGGGTCGGCGGATCATGCGACGGTCCGGCCGGGCGCCTGCGGGCGGTGGAGTGCGGTCACCGTGATGTCGACCTGACGGGTGGCGAGCCCGGTCAACGCGGTGATCCGCTCGGTCACGTGCTCGCGGACCTCCCGGGTCACCCGCCCGACGGGCGCCGGGTAGGTCACCGAGAGCGTGACGTCGAGGGTGACGATCGAGCTGTCGACCCGGGCCCGGACCCGGGGTGCGCGATCCGGGGTGTCGGTGCCGAGCGGGATGCCGAGAACGCGCTGGGCCACCCCACCGACGTCCGCGACCTCACCGATGGCCCGGGCCGCGATCTTCTCCACCACCGCGTCGTCGATCGTGGTGGTGCCCGGACCACCGCCCTCCACCAGAGGTGCCGCGGTACTCACCGCGGGGCCCGGTCGCGGCTGCGGCCGGTGAACATCGAGACGTCGAGGCGCCCGTCGAGGTAGCGGCCGACACCGAGGCCGACCGCGCCGAACAGCAGGACCACGACGAAGGCGGCGAACCCGCCGAAGGCGAGGGCGATACCGAGGGTGAGCCCGGCGATCAGGCCGAGCAGGGTCGCGTTCACGGGAGGGTCTCCTTCAGGTCGTCGCCGCCGGACGGGTGTCCGGGCGGTTCGGTGGGATCGGTGGGATCGACGCGGACCACCACGGGGGTGTCACCCTCGACCTCCACGGACACCGCGGTCGGTCGACCGTCGGCCGCGGGGGTGACGTCCACGGTGACCGCGGATGCCGTGCCGGTCGTGGTGGGTGCCGGCTCGTCGATCTCCACGATCTCGACGATCTCGGGGGCGGGCTCGGCCACCACCGGCTCGGGCACCACAGGCCCGGGCACCACAGGCTCCGGCACCACGGGTTCGGGTCGCGGCGGCTCGTCTCCCGGCACGAGGACGTCCTCCACCGTGACGTCGACCGGCAGCCCCCCGGACCACGGCCGGACCGCGGCCCGGACCTGGTCCGCGACGAGGGTCATGCTCGGCGCCAGCACGGCCACGACATGGATCTCGACCGCGGTCGCCGAAGCGCGGACCCCGACGATGCGGCGCCCGGGCAGGTAGGTCGCCACCTCGCCGTAGGGGCCCGGGTGCAGGTCGGCCACCAGCGGGCAGGCCAGCGCGGCGGCGGCGAGCAGGTCGAGGTCGAGGAGGGCCTGCGGCTCGGCCGGAACCGTCATTGGACGCGCGATTCCCGCTGGTCCCGGCCGGAGTCGTCGGCCTGCTCGTCGTCGTCGGAGGGCAGGTGCACGTCGTTGACGCTGATGTTGACCTCGACGACCTCGAGCCCGGTCATCCGTTCGAGCGAGGTGATCACGTTGCGGCGCACGGCCTTCGCCAGGTCGACGATCGCCACGCCGTACTCCACGGCCAGGTCGAGGTCGACCGCGGCCTGGGTCTCGCCGACCTCGACCGTGACGCCCTGGCCCGCGTTGGTGGTGCCGCCGGGGATGCGCTCGCGGATGGCGCCGAACGCCCGTGCGGCGCCGCCGCCGAGCTTGTACACGCCGTTGACCTCACGGGCGGCGAGCCCGGCGATCTTCGAGACGACGGTCTCGGCGATCTGGGTGCGGCCGTGGTCGCTGCTCAACGCCGACGACAGCGCCGAACCGGACTGGGCCGAGCTCGACGGGGTGGAACCGGACGGGGCCGACGGCTTCGCGTCGGTGATCGGTGCGCTCATGATGGTTGGACACGGCCTCGGCCCCGGCCGTCACGACTAAGTGACCTGGGTCACACTTCTCGTCGGAGGAGCGGCGGGTCTGCTCCTGTGGCAGGGTCCGATCCATGCCACCACCAGGACGCCCCGGTCCGTGAGCAGTGGCGACGACCCGGCGGCCGACGCCTGGCTGGTCGGCCGGGCCCGCAGCGGGGATCCCGAGGCCTACGAGGTCCTGGTGCGCAGGCACCAGGGCCGCGTGTACCGCATCGCCCTGCGGATCCTGGGCGATCCCGCGGACGCCGAGGACGTGGCCCAGGAGGTGTTCGTGCAGGTGTGGTCGGCGTTGGCCGGGTTCGCGGGACAGTCCGCGTTCACCACCTGGCTCTACCGCATCGCCATCAATCGCAGCCTCAACTTCGAGCGTCGCCGTCGGCGCACGGAGACCCTCGAGACGCACGAGCCGGTGACCAGGACCGGGCCCGAGGACGCCGCCGTGGCGCACGCCCACGCCGACGCCGCCGCCCGGGCCGTCGCGGCGCTGCCGCCCGACCTGCGTACGGTGTTCGTGCTCCACCAGAGCGAACAGCTCGGCTACCACGCCATCGGCGAGATCCTCGGACTGTCCGAGTCCACCGTGCGCGGTCGCCTCGCCCGCGCCCGGCACGCTCTCCTCGTCCAGCTCAGGGAATGGACATGACCCCGGACCGGCTCACCTGCGGCGCCCTCGTCGACGACCTGCTGGCCCAGGTCGCCGAGGGCCGGGACGAGCGCACCGCGCACCAGGAGGACTGCCCCCACTGCCAGGCGGCGCTCGGCGAGTACCGCAGGCTCTGGTCCGCCGTCGACCGGCTCGCCACCGAGCCGGTCCGGACGCCGGACTCGGTCCTGTCCGGTGTGCTGGCCGGGATCCGCGCGGCCGCCGAGTCCCCGGGGTACGGCGTCGTCGTGACGCCGCTGGGCTCGA
>NZ_JACBXB010000071.1 GCF_013870575.1 Pseudonocardia pini | reverse complement strand
TCGCGGCGCGACGCAGCTGCACGATCCGGGCACTGCCCGGGATCGCGACCAACAGGATGCCGGCGATCGCGCCGAACAACAGCGCGACGCCGGTGGGCAGCGTGCCGTTCAGCCCGAGGAAGTGGATCTGCACCGGGTCCAGGTTCTGCAGGATGAAGATCAGCAGGAACAGCAGGACCACGGCCGACAGGATCAGCCCGACCCACATCCCGCTGATCCGCGACCGCTCCGCCTTCGGCGCCCGCCGGGGCGGGGTGGTCCGCTGCTCGGTCGGCACGGCCACGGTCGCACCGGGATCCGCGGTGCCGGCAGGGGCAGGTCCGTCGTGGGCGGGCCCGGAGTCGACGGTGCTCGAATCGACGGGGCCCGAATCGACGGGGCCCGTACCGACCGGACCCGCGTCGACCTGCCCGGACCCCACGGACGACTCGCTCATCTTCGCGACACCCCTCTCCGCGCCCGGCACCTCGCGCCCGGCGTGCGGGAAGTATCGCGCAGAGTGCCCCGTGTCGCCCGGATCCGTCGTCACCTGCCCGGGTGACCCGCACCGGTCACCCGCGCGCGGATTAACCTCGTGGCCGTGCCCCATCACGATCTCGTCGTCATCGGTACCGGATCCGGCAACACGTTCGTCGACGAGCGCTACGCCGACAGGGACGTGGCGATCGTCGAGCACGGCGTGTTCGGCGGGACCTGCCTGAACGTCGGCTGCATCCCGACCAAGATGTTCGTCTACGCGGCCGAGGTCGCCGAGCACGTCCGGCGCGCCTCGCGGTACGGCATCGACGCGAGCGTCGACAAGGTCCGCTGGTCGGACATCCGGGACCGCGTCTTCGGCCGGATCGACCCGATCTCGGAGGGCGGCAAGGAGTACCGCGTCGACCGCAGCCCGAACGTCACCGTCTACTTCGGACACGCCGCCTTCACGGGCCCGAAGGCGCTCCGGGTGGAGCGGACGGACGGCTCGGGCTCCGACGAGCTCACCGCCGACCAGATCGTCATCGCCGCGGGCGGACGGCCCGCGATCCCGCCGACGATCGCGGACTCCGGCGCGCCGTACGAGACCTCGGACACGATCATGCGGCTGCCGGAGCTCCCGGGCAGGCTGGCCGTCGTCGGCGGCGGGTACATCGCCGCGGAGTTCGCGCACGTGTTCTCCGCGCTCGGCAGTCGGGTGACGTTGGTCAACCGCGGCAGCAGGCTCCTGCGCTCGCACGACGAGACCATCTCGCAGGCCTACACGGACCTGGCGGTGGCGGCCTCGCGCATCGACGTCAGGCTGAACACGCAGGTCACGGGCGTGTCCGGTACCGCGGGCGACCTCACGATCGCGCTCGACGACGGCTCCACCCTCGAGGCCGACACCCTCCTCGTCGCCACGGGCCGCATCCCCAACGGTGACCGTATGAACCTCGGCGTGGCCGGCATCGGCACCCACTCCGACGGCCGGATCGAGGTCGACCGCTTCCAGCGCACCAGCGCGGAGGGGGTGTGGGCGCTCGGCGACGTCAGCTCCCCGTGGCAGCTCAAGCACGTCGCGAACCGGGAGGCGAAGGTCGTCGGGCACAACGTCCTGCACCCCGAGGCGCCGCTGGAGATCGACCACCGCTACGTCCCGTCGGCGGTGTTCACCGACCCGCAGGTCGCGTCGGTGGGCAAGACCGAGGAGATGGTCCGGATGATGGGCCTCGACTACACGGTGAAGGTGCAGCGCTACGGCGACGTCGCGTTCGGGTGGGCCATGGAGGACACCACCGGGCTCTGCAAGATCATCGCAGAGAAGGGCACCGGGCGGCTGCTGGGCGCGCACCTGATGGGGCCGCAGGCGTCCACGCTGATCCAGCCGATCATCCAGGCGATGTCGTTCGGGCTCACCGCGCGCGAGATGGCGACCGGGCAGTACTGGATCCACCCCGCGCTGCCCGAGGTGGTGGAGAACGCACTCCTCGGCCTGGACCTGTAGATCCGCTTCCGTTCGACCTACGCTGGACGAGCCGATCCGCCGCGGGCCCGCCGCCCGCCGTCCGACCAGCGAGGTAGACCCGCATGACCCTGGCCGCCGAGCGCAGCAGCAGCGGACCCCAGCCCGTCCTCGCAGGCACCCGCGGGCTGCCGCAGCAGATCGGCGTGTACGTCTTCGTGTTCACGCCGCTGGTCGCGCTGCTCGCGGCGGTCCCGCTGGCCGTCCTCGTCGGTTTCCTCGGCTGGTCCGACGTCCTGATCGGCGCCGTGTTCTACGTGGTGAGCGGGCTGGGCATCACCGTGGGGTACCACCGCTACTTCACGCACGGCTCGTTCAAGGCCGCGCGCGGGCTGCGGATCGCGCTGGCGGTCGCGGGCAGCCTCGCGATGCAGGGCCCGGTGATCAAGTGGGTGGCGGACCACCGGCGGCACCACGCCTTCTCCGACAAGGAGGGCGACCCGCACTCCCCCTGGCTGTTCGGCACCTCGACCCGGGCCCTGGCTCGCGGGTTCTGGCACTCGCACACGGGATGGCTGTTCGACCGGGACCTCACCAACGAGGAGCGCTTCACCCCGGACCTGCTCGCCGACACCGACGTGCGCGGCGTCGACTCCCTGTTCGGCCTCTGGAGCGTGCTGACCCTGGTGGTCCCGGCCGCGCTCGGCGGCCTGCTCACCTGGTCCTGGTGGGGCGCGCTGACCGCGCTGTTCTGGGCCGGGCTGGTGCGCGTCGCGCTGCTGCACCACGTGACGTGGTCGATCAACTCGATCTGCCACATGTGGGGCGAGCGCCCCTTCGCGGCCCGGGACCGCTCCGCCAACGTCTGGTGGCTGGCCGTGCTCTCCTTCGGCGAGTCCTGGCACAACCTCCACCACGCCGACCCCACCTGCGCCCGGCACGGGGTGCGCAAGGGCCAGGTCGACCTCTCCGCCCTCACCATCCGCACCTTCGAGAAGCTGGGCTGGGCCACCCGGGTCCGCTGGCCCACGACCCGCCGGCTGGAGCGCCTGGCCACGGAGTGATCACCGCCTGCGGTCCGCAGCCTGCTCGCCGACACCGCTGCCTGATCAGCGCGCGCGGTGCCCGAGCGACACCACCGTCGCCCAGGTACCGCGACTGGTGATCATCCTGCGAGGGGCTCGGGAGGGCCCTCGGGGAGGGCGGGCTTCTGCGCCGGGTCGTAGGGCTTCTCGGGCGGGGTCTCGCCCCGCACGTCGGCGACCAGGCCCGTGACCGCGCCCATGATGGCGGCGGTGGCGGCGTCGAGGTTGCTCTTGGTGCGGGGCTTGCCCACGAACTCCGTGAGGTCGACGGGCGGGCCCGCGACCAGGCTCACCCGCTGGAAGGCCTTGGGCCTGCCGGAGGGCGGCAGCACGTCCTGGGAGCCCCAGTTGGCCAGCGGGATCACCGGCACGCCGGACTGGATCGCGATCCGGCCGATGCCGTTCTTCGCCTTCATCGGCCAGCCCGCGGGGTCCGCGGTGTAGGTGGCCTCGGGGTAGAAGACCACCACCTCCCCGCGCTCCAGGGCGGCGACGGCCTCCTTGAAGGCGTCCATGGCCCGCATCGAGTCCCGGTAGACGGGGATGTGCCCGCCCCTGCCCAGCACCGACCGCACGATCGGCACCGACCACAGCTCGGACTTCGCCAGGTAGCGCGGCATGCGGCGGTGCGCCACGACGAAGGCGGTGTCGAACACCGGGTCCGACGACGACACGTGGTTCGCCGCGATCAGCACGCCACCGGTGGGCGGGATGTGCTCCCCGCCCCGCCAGCCGGTCCTCGTGAACACCATCACGAAGGGCCAGATGACCTCGATGGCCAGGCCGAACCAGAAACCGGACGTCCGACGGCGCCTGCGCAGGGTCAGCAGGACCTTCTGCCGGGCGCTGAGCGCGGGCGGGAGGTCCGGGCTCAGGGGTGCGGCGGGGGGCTGCACGGGATCGGGCGTGGTCACCGTCGTCCTCCAGCGGTCGGGTGTCGCCCCCGATCCTCGCCCACGATCGACGAGCGGAGTGCGCCGGGTGGCGCGATGATCTCCTCGGTGTGACATGTCGGACAGCGCACCATCCGCCGGCGTGGGCGGCATCGGATGTTCTACGGAGTTCCGTCGACCTGGAGTGAGGTGCCCGTGGCGCAGACCCTCCCCCGCCTCGAACCGGTGGGGGCGCCGCCCGAACGGCCGAGAGCCGTCGTCGTCGTGGCGCACGGCGGGCGGTCGACCTCGCGCGAGTCGGGCGAACGCCGCCGGCTGACCTACTGGCGGATGGTGCCCTTCGCGCTGCTCCTCGCCCGGACCGCCGGCCTCGGCGTGTACCTGGTCCGCTACCGACATCGGGGCTGGAACGGGCCCGCCCGGGACGCGGCGCAGGACGTCACGCAGCTGCTCACGACCCTGCCCGAGGTGCCCACCGCGCTCGTCGGGCACTCGATGGGCGGCCGCGCGGCGCTGTACTCCGCAGCCGCGCCGCAGGTCAGGGCCGTCGCCGCACTCGCACCGTGGCTCGACGGCAGCGACCCCGTCGAGCAGCTGGCGGGTCGGTCCCTGCTCATCGCCCACGGCGACCGCGAGCGGATGACCGACCCCCGTCAGTCGCTCGCCTACGCGGTGCGGGCCCGGCGGGTCACCGACCGCGTCGCGCGGTTCACCGTGCACGGCGACGGCCACGCCATGCTCCGGCACGCGGGCGAGTGGCACTCCCTGGTCGCCCGGTTCGTCCGGGGCGAGCTCGGGTTCGAACCGGAGGACCCCACGATCACGAACGCCATGCGGCAGCCCACCCCGGGCGGCCTCGACGTCCCCCTGGGAGCGGAGCGATGAGTCGTGTCGCCGTGATCGGCAGCGGGGTGTCCGGACTGACCGCCGCGTACCTCCTCCGCCGCGCCCACGACGTCACCCTGTTCGAGGCCGACGACCGCCTCGGCGGCCACGCCCACACCCACGACCTGGGTGGGACGAACGTGGACTCCGGCTTCATCGTCCACAACGACCGGACCTATCCGAACCTGCTGCGGCTGTTCGGCGAGCTCGGGGTGGCCACGCAGGACTCGGACATGTCGATGAGCGTGCGCTGCGACGGCTGCGGGCTCGAGTACGCCGGAGCGCGCAGGCTCCCCGGTCTCTTCCCCCGCGCCGCGAACGCGCGCAACCCGCGCTACCTGCGGATGCTCGCCGAGATCGTGCGGTTCCACCGCCATGCCCGACGGGTGCTGGCCGATCCCCGCGCCGGCGACGTCACCCTCGGCGCCTTCCTCGCGATCGGCGGCTACTCGCGGTACTTCGTGGACCACTTCATGATCCCGGTGGTCTCCTGCGTGTGGTCGGCGGGCGCGGCGCTGTCGCTGGAGTACCCGGCGCGCTACCTGTTCACCTTCCTCGACCACCACGGGCTGCTGTCCGTGGGCGGCTCGCCGCAGTGGCGGACCGTCGTGGGCGGTTCACGGTCCTACGTGGAGCGGGTCGTCAAGGAGATCCCCGACGTGCGGACCGGCGCCCCGGTGCGGGCCGTGACGCGCGGGGAGCACGTCGAGGTGCGCACCGACCGGGTCGAGACCTTCGACAAGGTCGTGATCGCCACCCACCCGGACCAGGCGCTGGCGCTGCTCACCGACCCCACCGACGCCGAACGCGCGACCCTCGGCGCCTTCGCCTACTCCCGCAACGAGACCCGGCTGCACTCGGACGACTCCGTGCTCCCCCGGGCCCCGAAGGCCGGCGCGAGCTGGAACTACCTCAAGTCCACGTGCGCCTCCCAGGACTCCGCGGTGCTGGTCAGCTACGACATGAACCGGCTCCAGCGGCTCGCGGGCGGCCCCTACGTCGTCACGCTCAACGGGGCGGAGCACGTCGCCGAGGACCGGGTCATCGCCACGATGGTCTACGAGCACCCGATCTACACGCCGGAGTCCGTGGCCGCCCAGCGGGCGCTCCCCGCCCTGTCCGGTGGCCGCACGGCCTTCGCGGGCGCCTACCACGGCTGGGGCTTCCACGAGGACGGCTGCCTGTCCGGCGTCAGGGCGGCCGAGGCGCTGGGGGTGCGCTGGTGAGCACCGCCGCGCGGCTGTTCGACGGCGAGGTCCGCCACGTCCGTCGCGAGGCGCAGGACTACCGCTTCGCCCACCGGGTCTACCTGTGGCTCGTCGACCTCGACGCGCTTCCCGAGCTCCCCCGGTGGCTGCGGCCGTTCGCCCGGTTCGAGGCGCGCGACCACCTCGGCGACCCGGACCGGACGATCCGCGAGAACGTCGACGCCTACCTCGCCACCCAGGGCGTCGACCTGCGCGGCGGCCGGATCCTCATGCTGGCCAACGCCCGCGCGGCCGGGTACGTGTTCAACCCGCTCTCGGTGTACTGGTGCCACCGCGCCACCGGCGAGCTGGAGTGCGTGGTCGCGGAGGTGCACAACACCTACGGCGAGCGGCACTGCTACCTCGTCCGGACCGAGCGGGCGCAGGTCGACAAGGCCTTCTACGTGTCGCCCTTCCTCGCCGTCGACGGCGAGTACCGGATGTCCCTGCCCGAGCCCGACGACCGGCTCGCCCTCGCCATCACGTTGCGGCGCAACGGGTCCACCGCGCTCACCGCGACCGTCACCGGCACCCGCCTGGCCGCCACCCCGAGGGCGCTCGCCGCGCTGGTGCTGCGCCGCCCGTTCGTCACCCACCGCACCTCGGCACTCATCCGCCTCCACGGCATCCGGCTGTGGCTGCGGCGGCTGCCCGTCGTGCCGCGTCCACCGCACCACCCGCAGGAGGGGGTCTGAGTGACCGTCCAGCAGCCGGTTCCCCCGGAACCCGTCGCCTCGCAGAAGAGGGCGATCCCCCGGCCCAACGAGGGTCTGTGGCCCGGCCTGGCCGCCGTGCCGGCGGCCCGGGTCAAGGGCCGCATCGCCGAGAACCTGTTCCGCCGCGCGGTGCGGTCGCTGCCCGTGCGCGTCGAGCTGGGCACCGAGGTGCTCGGCCTCGGCGGGCCGGTGATGCACATCGCCCGGCCCGAGGCCTTCTTCCGCCGCCTGGGCAACGACTCCAAGATCGGGTTCGGCGAGGCGTACATGGTGGGCGACTGGACCACCGACGACCTCCCCGGCCTGCTCACCCCGTTCGCCGCCACCCTCTCCACCCTCATCCCGCCCGCCCTGCAGCGCCTCGCGCGGCGCTACGTCGAGGCGCGCCAGCCCGCCGAGGAGGCCAACACGGTCGAGGGCTCGCGGGAGAACATCCACCGCCACTACGACCTGTCCAACGATCTGTTCCAGCTCTTCCTCGACGACACCATGTCGTACTCGGCGGCCTGGTTCGCCCCCGGTTCCGACGACCTGGTCGAGGCCCAGGAACGCAAGATCGACGGCATCCTCGACATGGCGGGGGTGACTGCGGGACACCACATCCTGGAGATCGGGACGGGCTGGGGCGGGCTCGCGATCCGAGCCGCCCGGCGCGGTGCCCGGGTGACCACGCTGACCATCTCCGTCGAGCAGGCGGCGCTCGCCGAGCAGCGGATCGCCGAGGCGGGGGTGGCGGACCGCGTCCAGGTCCTGCTGCGGGACTACCGCGAGGCCCAGGGCAGCTACGACGCCGTCGTCTCCGTGGAGATGATCGAGGCCGTGGGCGAGCGGTACTGGCCCACCTACTTCGCCACGCTCGACCGGCTGCTCAAGCCGGGCGGGAGGGTCGGCCTCCAGGCGATCACCATGCCGGACGACCGGATGCGGGTGGCCAAGAACGACTACACCTGGATCCACAAGTACGTCTTCCCGGGCGGGCTGATCCCGAGCGTCGAGTCGATCGAGCGCAGCCTGGCCGACCACGCGACCTTGCGCGTCGCCGAGCGCCGCTCGCTGGGCCAGGACTACGCCCGCACGCTGAACCACTGGAACCTGCGCTTCCAGGAGCGCTGGGAGGCGGTCGCGGCGCTGGGCTTCGACGAGACCTTCCGCCGGATGTGGGAGTTCTACCTCGGCTACTGCGAGGCGGGCTTCCGCGTCGGCTACCTGGACGTCTACCAGCTCTCCCTCACCCGCTGACCCTGTGAGGGGCGATAGTCGCCCTCGCGACTATCGCCCCTCACAGGGGTTGACCTGGAGATATGCCCATGTCCGCTGTCGCGCCGCGTCTCGCGGCACTGTTGGAGGGCGTGCTCGGCGCGCCCCTGCCCGTCCGGCTCCGGGCCTGGGACGGGTCCGAGGCCGGGCCCACCGGCGAGGGCCCCGTCGCCGTGGTCCGACACCGCCGGGCGCTGCGCAGGCTGCTCTGGAACCCGGGTGAGCTCGGCCTGGCCAGGGCGTTCGTGGCCGGCGAGCTCGCGGTCGAGGGTGACATCGCCGAGGGGCTGTCGCGGTTCTGGAAGCTGGGCCGCTCCTCCGGCTCGCTGAGCCTCGCCGACAAGCTCGCCGCGCTCCGGACGGCGGCCTCCCTCGGTGCGATCGGCCCGCGTCCGAGGCCCCCGGCCTCCGAGGCCCGGCTGTCCGGCCGGCTGCACACCCGTCGTCGGGACCGGCAGGCGATCGCGCACCACTACGACCTGTCCAACGCCTTCTACGAGTTCCTCCTGGACCCGCAAATGGCCTACTCCTGTGGGTACTGGACGCAGGAGGCGTCGGCGACCTACGGGCTGGTCGACGCGCAGCGGGACAAGCTCGACCTGGTCTGCCGCAAGCTCCACCTCGAGCCGGGGATGCGGCTGCTCGACGTGGGGTGCGGGTGGGCGTCGCTGCTGATCCACGCGGCGCAGCACTACGGCGTCGAGGCCGTCGGGGTGACCCTCTCCGCCGAGCAGCGGGCCCTGGGCATGCGACGGGTGCGCGAGCTGGGTCTGGAGGACCGCGTCGAGATCCGGCTGCAGGACTACCGCGAGGTCGTCGACGAGCCCTTCGACGCCGTCAGCTCCCTCGAGATGGGCGAGCACGTGGGGCAGGACAACTACCCCGTCTACGCCGCCCAGCTGCACCGGCTGCTCGTCCCGCACGGCCGGTTGCTGCTGCAGCAGATGTCGCGCGGGGCGTCGGGCGCCAACACCGCACCCGGCGGCGGGGCGTTCATGGAGTCCTACGTCGCGCCGGACATGTACATGCGCCCGCTCGGCGAGACGCTGGGCTTCCTGGAGGCCGCCGGGCACGAGGTGGTGGACGTGCACAGCCTGCGCGAGCACTACGTGTGGACGGTCCGGCCGTGGCTGGACACCCTGCAGGACCACACGTCCGAGGCGATCTCCCTGATCGGCGAGGAGCAGTACCGGGTCTGGCTGCTCTACCTGGCGGGCGCCGCCCTGGCGTTCGAGGAGAACCGGATGGGCGTGCACCAGATCCTGACGGTGCGCCCGGACGCCGAGGGCCGTTCGGGGCTCCCGCGCAGCCGGGCCGCCACGCTGGGTGCGGACCCGGCGCTGGACCGGCTGCGCGCCGACGCGTCCGTTGTGGACCCGGCGCGCGCGTCCGTGCCGGCTGCCGGACACTGACCTCGTGAGCTACCCCTGGGGCGCCCTCCTCACCAACCTCTGGGTCACGGCCCTCGCCGTCCTGGTGGTGATGCTCGGCGCCCTCGCGGTCGCCTACGTGCGCCGCCGGCACGACGGCATCGACGTCGTCTGGGGCAGCGGGTTCGCCGTGATCGCCGTGGTCACCCTCGTGCTGGCGCAGGGCGAGGGCGACGCCTGGCGCCAGGTGCTGATCACCGCGCTGACGGTGGCGTGGGGCGCGCGGCTGGCGATCCACATCGGACGGCGCAACAACGGGCAGCCCGAGGACCAGCGCTACGTGACGATCATGAAGGAGGCGCGCGGCAACCCCTGGCTGCACGCCTTCCGCAACGTCTACCTCACCCAGGGCGTGGTGATGTGGTTCGTGTCGCTGCCGGTCCAGCTGGGGCAGTACGGGTTCTCCACAGGCACACTCTCGACGGTCGTGACCGTGGTGGGCGTCCTGGTGTGGGCGGTGGGGATGTTCTTCGAGACGGTCGGAGACGCCCAGCTGTCCGCCTTCAAGGCCGACCCGGCGAACAAGGGGAAGGTCATGGACCGCGGGCTCTGGCGGTACACCCGGCACCCGAACTACTTCGGCGACGCCGCCGTGTGGTGCGGGCTCGCGGTCCTCGCCCTGCACCACCCGGCCGGGTCGATCGGGGTGGCGAGCGCGGCGGCGATGACCTACAACCTGGCCAAGGGCACCGGTGCCCGGCTGCTGGAGAGCACGATCGGCGAACGCAGGCCGGGTTACGTGGAGTACGTCAAGCGCACCAGCGGGTTCGTCCCGCTCCCCCCGAAGAAGGAGGTCGACGCGTGACCGTCGGCGACCAGGTCAGCGACTTCGAGCTCGAGGACGAGACGCGCACCCCGCGCAGACTCTCCGAGCTGCTGGAGAAGGGGCCCGTGGTGCTGTTCTTCTACCCGATGGCCTCCTCGGGCGGCTGCACGCAGGAGGCCTGCCACTTCCGCGACCTGGCGGCCGAGTTCGCGGCCGTCGGCGCGCAGCCGGTGGGGATCAGCAGCGACGACGTGGCGAGGCAGAGCACCTTCGCCGGGGCGCACTCGCTGGGCTATCCCCTGCTGTCGGACACCGGTCACCGGGTCGCGAAGGAGATGGGGGCGTACCGGGCGTGGCTGCCCGGCGGGCTGCACACCCGTCGTCGGACCTACGTGATCGGGCAGGACCGGCGGATCGTCGCGGAGTTCGCGAGCGAGTCCCGGTTCGCGGAGCACGCTGACCAGGCGCTCGAGGTCGTGCGGAAGCACGCCGCGGCATGAGGGCCACGATCGCCGACGGCAGGGTGACCGCCTCAGCGGTGGTCACCGCCCCGCCCGAGGAGGTGTTCGCGCTGCTCGCGGACCCGCACCGGCACCACGAGTTCGACGGCTCCGGCTCCGTGCAGGCGGCGATCTCGGGCCCCGCACGGCTCGGCCCCGGCGACTCGTTCGGCGTGCGGATGAGGATCGGCGTGCCGTACCGGATCACCAACCACGTGGTGGAGTTCGAGGAGGACCGACGGATCGCGTGGTGCCACTTCGCCCGTGCCGTGTGGCGGTACGAGCTGGAGCCGGTCCCGGAGGGCACGCGCATCACCGAGACCTTCGACTACGGCGTCTCGCGCTTCCCCAGGGCGATCGAGAAGCTGAGGTTCCCGCAGGGCAACGCGAAGTCCATCCGGGACACCCTGCTGCGGCTCCAGGAGATCTTCGGCCGCCCCCTCGAACGGTGAGTGCTACCCCGCCAGGCCCGGGAGCCCGTCGAGGCTCTGCCCGTTCCGGGTCCGGTGGTACGCGACGAGCGACTCGGCGGACTTCTTCGCCAACGCGCGGTCCAGCACGTCCCGCTCCTGGACCAGGTCCATCCGCGGCACCGCGAAGCCGCACGAGTCGGACACGCGGGCGACGTCGACCGTGATCACGCTCCGAGCGCCGTGCATCCGCTCGGTCCCGGCCTCGCCGAAGCCCGCCACGGCCTCGGCGAATCCCGGCTCGTCGAGGGACAGCACCCGTCCGGTGCCGTGCAGGCGGACGATGGTCGGCTTGCCGTCGAAGGCGCAGAACATCACGCAGATCCGGCCGTTCTCGCGCAGGTGCGCCACGGTCTCGATGCCGCTGCCGGTCAGGTCGAGGTAGGCGACCGTGTGCGCGTCGACCACCCGGAACGTGCCCCGGGTGCCCTTCGGCGAGAGGTTGACCAGGCCGTCCGCGGACAGCGGCGCGGTGCCGACGAAGAACACCGGCTGCTCCTCCAGCCACGCCGCGAGCCGATCAGAGATGCCGTCGTAGACCTTGCCCATGGGACGAGCCTACGGCGGGTCACCAGCCCTTTCGGCCGATCGTGGCCAGCACCCGGGTCTGGTCGTCCGCACCCTCGGGCGGGGTCAGCGCCGGGCCGAAGACCGTGCCCGCCTCGCGGACCTGCGGCGGCATCTGCTCGACCAGCGCCAGGATGCCGTCGATCTCGTCCGCCGGGATCTCCACGTCCAGTCCCGCGGCGGTCCCCAGGTCCCAGCGGTGCACGATCAGGTCGAGGGTCACGAACCCGTCGACCGACCGCGCGAAGGTGGTGGTCCCGAACATGCCCGCGTACGCCGCGTCCGCCCGCTCGGGATCCTCCAGGTCGGCCTGCACGATGGCCCTGACGTGCGCGAAGGCGCCTGTCGGGTCCGCAGGCCCCGGTCCGGGTCTGCGGCCGACGAGACCGAGGAACATGCCGTGGACCTCCACCAGGTGGTCCACGACGTCGCGCGCCGTCCAGCCCGCACAGGGCGAGGCCGCGGACCAGCGGTCCTCCGGTACGGCCGCGATCGTCGCGGCGAGCGCGTCGGCGTGGCGGGCGTAGCGCTCCGAGATCTCCGTCATGCCCCCATCCTCCCGGGGCGGTCTTGCACGAACGCGACAGCTACATGAGCTCGGCGGGGGTGACCGCCCCGCGGCGGAGCGCCTCGTTGGCGAGCACCAGCCTGCCGCGCTGCTGCGGGTCGAGGCCGAACTTGTCGTAGAGGTTCCCGAGGTGCTGCTTGACCGCCCCCTCGGTGACGACGAGGACCGCGGCGATCTCCCGCACGGTGGCGGGCTGGCGGAACGCGTCCGCCCCGAACAGCGGGCGACCCGAGGCGGGGGACAAGACGATGTTCGACGC
>NZ_JACBXB010000719.1 GCF_013870575.1 Pseudonocardia pini | reverse complement strand
CGCGCCTCAGCGTCCGACTCGCGCGCCTCAGCGTCCGACTCGCGGGGTGGGGTGTCCGGCTCGCGGGGGGTGGGGGGCTCCTCGTCCGCCGAGCCGTCCGAGGTGATCTCCACCCCGGCCCGCTCGGTCTCGACCCGCGCGGTCTCCGCCGCCGCCTCGATCGCCTCCATCGAGGCGAACTCGCGCGCCAGCGCCTGCGCGGCCGTGGGCCCGACGTGCCGGATGGACAGCCCCACCAGCACCCGCCACAGCGGCCGGTCCTTGGCCGCCTCCAGGTTCTGCAGCAGCTTGCGCCCGTTCGCCGACAGCGCGCCCGCCTTGGTGCGGAAGAGGTCGACCCGGAGGAGGTCCTCCTCCCCCAGCGAGAAGACGTCCCCCTCGTCCTGGACCACCCCGGACTGCAGCAGCCCGACGGCCGCCTCGTACCCCAGCCCCTCGATGTCGAACGCGCCGCGCCCGGCCACGTGGAAGAGCCGCTCCCGCAGCTGGGCGGGGCAGGACCGCGCGTTGGGGCAGCGGCGGTCCACGTCCCCCGCCTTCTGCTGCACCAGCTCCGTGCCGCACTCGGGGCAGTGCGTGGGCATGACGAACTCGCGCTCCGCGCCGGTCCGCACGTCCACCACCGGGCCGAGCACCTCGGGGATCACGTCCCCCGCCTTGCGGATGACCACCCGGTCGCCGATGAGCACGCCCTTGCGGCGCACCTCGTCCGCGTTGTGCAGCGTCGCCATGGACACCGTGGACCCCGCGACCAGCACCGGCTCCATCACCGCGAACGGGGTGACCCGCCCGGTGCGGCCGACGTTGACCTGGATGTCCTTCAGCGTGGTCGTCGCCTCCTCCGGCGGGTACTTGTACGCGATCGCCCAGCGCGGGGCGCGTGAGGTGGAGCCGAGGCGGCGTTGCAGGGCCACCTCGTCCACCTTCACGACCACGCCGTCGATCTCGTGCTCGATGTCGTGCCGGTGCTCGCCCCAGTACGCGACGTGCGCCACCACCTCGTCCACCGACGTGAAGACCTTGGTGCGCGTGGACACGGGCAGGCCCCAGGCCTGCAGCGCCTCGTAGGAGTGCGACTGGGTGACCGGGGTGAACCCGCGCCGCCTGCCCAGCCCGTGGCAGATCAGCCGCAGGTTGCGCGACGCCGTGACCCGCGGGTCCTTCTGCCGCAGCGAGCCGGCCGCGGTGTTGCGCGGGTTCGCGAACGGCGCCTTGCCCGCCTCGACGAGCGACGCGTTGAGCCGCTCGAAGTCCTCGAGCCGGAAGTAGACCTCGCCCCGCACCTCGACCAGCTCCGGCACGGGGAAGTCCGCGGTTCCGGTGAGCTGTTCGGGCACCTCCTCCAGCGTGCGCATGTTGAGCGTGATGTCCTCGCCGGTCCGCCCGTCCCCCCGGGTGAGCGCACGCGTGAGCGCCCCGTTCTCGTACAGCAGGTTCACGGCGAGCCCGTCGATCTTCAGCTCGCAGAGGTAGTGCGGGCTGCCGACCTCCTTGACGGTCCGGTCCGCCCAGGCCCGCAGGTCCTCCTCGGAGAACGCGTTGTCCAGGCTGAGCATCCGCTCGAGATGGTCGTGCGCCGTGAAGTCCGTGGAGAACGTGCCGCCGACGCGCTGGGTGGGCGAGTCCGGCGTGCGCAGCTCCGGATGCTCCTCCTCCAACGCGATCAGCTCGCGCCACAACGCGTCGAACTGGCCGTCGGACACCACGGGCGCATCGAGGATGTAGTAGCGGAACTGGTGGTCCGCGACCTCGGTGGCCAACGCGGCGTGCCGCTCCCGCGCCTGGTCGGGAACGGTGCTGGTGACAGGGCTGTCCGGGCTCACGGGTGCAGGCTAGTCGGCCCCACCGACAGTCTCCGACCATCCGGCCAGCAGCCGCCGCAGGATCGCGTCGAGCCGGGTGCGGTCCGCCGCGGTCAGCACCGACAGCAGCTCCCGCTCGTTCGCGACGTGCTCGGCCACCACCGCGTCGACCGCCTCGCGGCCCGCCGCGGTGAGCGTGACGAGCATGCTCCGCCGGTTCTCCGGGTCCAGCCGCCGCTCGACCCGGCCCGCCGACTCGAGCCGGTCCAGGCGGTTCGTCATCGCCGCCGGCGAGAGCATCAGCGTCCGGGAGAGCGCGGTCGGGGTGAGGGTGTACGGCTCCCCGCTGCGGCGCAGGGCGGCCAGCACGTCGAACTCCGCCGTGCCCATCCCGTGCCGTGCGAACGTCCGTCCGACCAGGGGCTCGGCGAGGTGCGCGAGCCGCCCGAGCCTGCCGAACAGCGCCATCGCGGCGAGCTCCTCGGCGCCCAGGTCCGGACGCTCGCGGCGCCACTGCCCCACGATGCCGTCGATCGCGTCGTCCACGACCCCGACCCTACCTTGACACCGAACATTTCGACGTCGTACTTTTCGACGCATGACAATTAGCTTCTCCGCCGAGGCCGAGGCACCGGTGTCCGCCGAGCGGGCCTGGGGCGTGCTCGCCGACTACTCCCGCGACGCGGAGTGGCGCGGCCAGGTCGTCTCGATGGTCCCGACGCCGCCCGGCCTCGCCCGTCCCGGCCAGCGCACCGCCGAGGTGATGCGCTTCGCGGGCCGGACCCTGCACAACGACGGCGAGGTCGTCACCGCGTCGGGCGGCCGGTTCACCTGGCGCACCACCAGCGGGGTCGACGCCGAGGGGGCCCGTGAGGTCGTCGCGCTCGGCCCCGACCGGTGCCGGATCGTGCTGCGCACACGCGTCCGACCCACGGGAGCGGAGCGCTACTACGCCCCGCTCGCCCGGCTCGTCCTGCGGCGCGGCCTGCGCAAGGACCTCCGCCGGTTCGTCACCCTCTGCACGGACGGCGCT
>NZ_JACBXB010000718.1 GCF_013870575.1 Pseudonocardia pini | reverse complement strand
TCACCTTCGGGTCCCGGCCGCCGGGAGCGACCATCGCCACGAGGTCCCCACCCGGTCCGTTCAGGTGGGGCTCCACGACCTGCAGCACGAAGCCGCCCGCCACGGCGGCGTCGACCGCGGTGCCGCCGCGTTCCAGCACGGACTGCGCCGTGGCCGTCGCGAGCCAGTGGGTGGAGGCGGACATGCCGAACGACCCGCGCAGGGTCGGGCGGGTCGTCTCGGATCCCGTCATCGGCCGACGGTATCCGGTTTAATCGCTGGACCCCCGCGCTACCGTGGTGGCTGAGACGTGGAGAGAAGGTGTGCCAGGTATGACGACCGCCGCCCGGGTGGCGGCGCGCTCCGGCGCGCCCCTCGGCCACCGCACCCCGCGCTGAGGTCCTCGCGTGGGGTGAACACCCCACGTCCAGGAGACACCCTTCAATGCGCGAGCGCATCCCCCGTCGCCGTCCCCGTTTCGACGACGACGAACCCGTACGTGCCGTACCGCGGCCCGACTACGCCGTGGACGGCCGGGCCGACACCGACATCGACGGCCCTCCCGAGGGCGACCGCTGGTCCACCTGGACCGGCGCCCAGCACGGCCCCGTCCCCCGCCCGGACTGGGTCGTGACCGCCCACGCCGCGGTCGACACCGACCTCGGCGTGCTCAAGACCGGCAAGGAGGCCGACGTCCACCTGCTCCAGCGGGCCGTCCCCGACTCGCCGGGCATGCTCGTGGCGGCCAAGCGGTACCGCACCGCCGAGCACCGGATGTTCCACCGGGACGCCGGTTACCAGGAGGGCCGCCGGGTCCGCCGGTCCCGCGAGACGCGGGCCATGGCGAACCGGACCGCCTTCGGCCGCGACCTGCTCTCCGGGCAGTGGGCGGCCGCGGAGTTCGCGGCGCTGGGCACGCTGTGGTCCGCGGGACTGCCCGTCCCCTACCCCGTCCAGCTCGACGGCACGGAGCTGCTGCTCGAGTTCGTCGGGCACGGGGAGCAGACGGCCCCGCGGCTCGCGCAGGTCCGCCCGACTCCCGCGGAGCTGGCGGACCTGTGGGCCCAGCTCGGCGAGGCCCTGCACGGCCTCGCCCGGCTCGGCTGGGCCCACGGCGACCTGTCCGCCTACAACCTGCTCGTCCACGACGGCAGGCTGGTCCTGATCGACCTCCCGCAGGTCGTGGACCTGGTCGGGAACCCGCACGGCGCCGAGTTCCTGGTCCGCGACGTCCGGCGGGTCGCGGAGTGGTTCACCGCCCGCGGCGGGGACCCGGAGGCCGGCGAGCACCTGTTCCACTCCCTGGTGGCGGAGGCAGGCCTCGGCTGACCAGGAGCGAACGGCACTCTCGCTCACACCTACTGAGCGAGAGTGCCGTTCGGGCGGTCGAGCGGAGATCACAGGGAGTGGGCGACGGTCGGCGGAGGGCGTCCCGTAGAGTGGGTTGCGAACGACCGGGCCCACCGTGCCCGGCGTACCTGTACTCACCCGTCGGGCGCACTCCCCATCCGCGCCCGGGCTCGTCCCGAGGTTCCGGCCGCGCAACGTCGCCGTGTCGCTCCGTGTGACGTGCCATCGTCCCGGAGGTCTCGTGACCAGTCCGTCCCGCCGTCCTGCCCGTCGCCGTCCCACCGGTGGTGGTAGCGCTCCGCGCCGCCGCACCGGCGGCGGCGCCCCGCAGCGCGCACTCAGCTCCGTCATGCCGGAGGAGGTCCTCTGGACCGCCCCCGCCACGGGGCTGCCCTCCTTCGCCGAGCTCGGCCTGCCCGAGCCCGTGCTCCGCGCCCTGACCGCCGAGGGCTTCACCGAGCCGCGGCCGATCCAGGCCGCCACCCTGCCCGAGACCCTGAAGGGCCGCGACCTGCTCGGCCGCGGCCAGACCGGTTCCGGCAAGACCCTCGCCTTCGGCCTCGCCCTGATCTCCCGGCTCGCGGGCGCCCACGCCGAGCCCCGCCGCCCGCGCGGCCTCGTGCTCGTGCCGACCCGCGAGCTCTCGCAGCAGGTCATGGACGCGATCCAGCCGTTCGCCAAGGCCCTGCACCTGACCGTGGCGTCGGTCGTCGGCGGCATGTCGATGAACCGCCAGATCGACGTGCTGCGCCGCGGCGTCGACCTGCTCGTCGCCACGCCCGGCAGGCTCACCGACCACGTCAACGAGGGCACCTGCGACCTCTCCGCCGTCGAGGTCACGGCCATCGACGAGGCGGACCGCATGTCGGACATGGGGTTCCTGCCGCAGGTCAAGCGGATCCTCGACCGCACCCCGGCCGACGGCCAGCGGCTGCTGTTCTCCGCCACCCTCGACAACGAGGTGGCCACCCTGGTCGACCGCTACCTGCACGACCCGATCACCCGGGCCGTCGCCTCCTCCACCGCGCCGGTGGAGACCATGGACCACCACCTGCTGCTGGTGGACCGGGACCACAAGAACCAGATCGTGCAGGAGATCGCCGCCCGAGACGGTCGCACGCTCTTCTTCGTGCGCACCAAGCACGGCGCCGACCGCGTGGTGAAGCAGCTGCGGCGGATGGGCGTGCAGGCCAGCGCGCTGCACGGCGGCAAGGCGCAGAACGCCCGCAACCGGGCGATCGACGCGTTCAAGGACGGCAGCATCCCCGTCCTCGTCGCCACGGACGTCGCGGCCCGCGGCATCCACGTCGACGACGTCAGCCTCGTCGTGCACGTCGACCCGCCCGCCGACCCGAAGGACTACCTGCACCGCGCGGGCCGCACCGCCCGCGGTGGCGAGTCCGGTGTCGTGGTCACGCTGGTGACCCCGGAGGAGCGCAGGGACGTCGACACCCTGATGCGCCAGGCCGGCGTCCGGCCGGAGATCAACCAGGCCCGGCCCGGCTCCGC
>NZ_JACBXB010000717.1 GCF_013870575.1 Pseudonocardia pini | reverse complement strand
CGGCTTCGGCTCCCTCCTCGGCACCACCACCCCCTCCGCCCAGGTCACAGCCCTGCTGCAGGCGAACGCGTCGGACTACACGTGGGTCGCGGCGGCGGTCGGGTCGAACGCGGCGGCGGGCTACCAGCTCGCGGCCGGATCGCCCGTGATGGCGGTCGGCGGGTTCAACGGCACCGACCCCTCCCCCACCCTGGAGCAGTTCCAGCAGTACGTGGCCCAGGGCCGGATCCACTTCTTCGTCGGCGGCGCGGGAGCAGCCCTGCGCGGCGGTGACACCGGCGGCAGCGACGCCGCAGCGCGCATCGCGGCGTGGGTCCAGCAGAACTTCACCGCCACCACCGTCGACGGCGTCGTCCTCTACGACCTCGGCGCGGGCACCACCGCCTGAGACCGCAGGCCACCGGCCCGCACCCATCCCGGGTGCGGGCCGGTCGTCGTCCACAGGGCGCGCACAGGTCCGGCACATGATCGCGACAGCCCGGTCCGCGAGGGTCGACACCATGCCGCTGGACGTGACACCCCCGACACCGGACCGGGGCGATCGCACAGCCGGGCCACAGCTCGACCACGAAGCCGGCACAGCCCCGCCCGCGACCGTGATCGGCATGAGCCCGGTCGCCATCGAGCCCGCCGCGCCGACCGTCTCCGCAGGTCGCGGTGACCGCGTCGTGCTGGACATCGTCGTCCCCGTGTTCAACGAGGAGGCCGACCTCGACGGGTCGGTCCGCTCGCTGCGCGAGCACCTCCTCGCGAACCTCCCGTACACCTTCCGGATCACGGTGGCGGACAACGCGAGCACCGACGCCACCCCGCTGATCGGCGCCCGGCTCGCGGCCGAGCTGCCCGAGGTCAGACTGGCGCGGCTGGAGCAGAAGGGCCGCGGCCGCGCGCTGCACACCGTGTGGTCCGCCTCCGACGCCCACGTCCTCGCCTACTGCGACGTCGACCTCTCCACCGACCTCAACGCCGTCCTCCCGCTCGTCGCGCCGCTGATCTCCGGACACTCCGACCTCGCGATCGGCACCCGCCTCGGCCGCGGGTCCCGGGTGGTCCGCGGGGCGAAGCGCGAGTTCGTCTCCCGCTGCTACAACCTGATCCTCCGCAGCACCCTGGCCGCCGGGTTCTCCGACGCCCAGTGCGGCTTCAAGGCCATCCGCGCGGACGTGGCGCACCGGCTCCTGCCGCTCGTCGAGGACACCGGATGGTTCTTCGACACCGAGCTGATGGTGCTGGCCGAGCGCGCGGGACTCCGCATCCACGAGGTCCCCGTCGACTGGGTGGACGACCCCGACTCCACGGTGGACATCGTCGAGACGGCCACGGCGGACCTCAAGGGCGTCTGGCGCGTCGGGCGGGCACTCGCCACCGGCACCCTGCCGATCGCCGAGGTCCGGGCCCAGCTCGGACGCGCGCCGCTGCAACCGGACGTCGACGGCGTGCCGACCGGCCTGCCCACCCAGCTCGTCCGGTTCGCTGCGATCGGCATCGCCAGCACGCTCGCGAACCTGCTGCTGTTCCTGCTGTTCCGCACGTTCATGGGGCCGCTCGCGGCGAACGTCGTCGCGCTGCTGCTCACCACGATCGCGAACACCGCCGCCAACCGGCGGCTGACCTTCGGCGTCCGCGGGCGCGACGGCGCCGCCAAGCACCAGTTCCAGGGGCTGACCGTGTTCGGCCTGGGGCTCGCCCTGACGACCGGTGCGCTCGCCCTGCTCGGCCTCCTCGTCCCCGGGGCGCACCAGGGCGTCGAGGTGGTGGCGATCGTCGTCGCCAACCTGGTCGCCACGGTCCTGCGGTTCGTCCTGTTCCGCGCGTGGGTGTTCCGCACGCCGGTGCCCGCGGCCCCCGCAGACCTCCCCACCACCCAGATCGCCGCCTGAGAGGCCTTTCGTGACCACCACCCTGAGCCCAGACGGCGCCGATGGTCGGCTCCGGAGGCTCCGCCTCCGCGACACCCGTCCCCCCGCGGAGGGCTCCGGCCCACGCCCCCACCGACGGCACCGCCCGGCGGTCGTCGCGCTGCTCCTCGGCACCGCGGTGCTCTCCCTGCAGAACATCGCGATCTCGGGCTGGGCCAACTCCTTCTACGCCGCGGCCGTGCAGGCCGGGACGCAGAGCTGGACCGCCTTCTTCTTCGGCTCGCTGGACTCCGGCAACGCGATCACCGTGGACAAACCGCCCGCCTCGCTGTGGGTGATGGCGTTGTCCGGCAGGATCTTCGGGTTCAGCTCGTGGAGCATGCTCGCGCCCCAGGCGCTGATGGCCGTGGCCGCGGTGTGGCTGCTCTACTGCGCGGTCAAACGGGTCGCCGGACCGGGCGCCGGGCTGCTGGCCGGGCTGGTCCTCGCGTTGACCCCCGTCGCCGTGTTGATGTTCCGGTTCAACAACCCCGATGCGTTGTTGGTGCTCCTGATGGTCGTCGCGGCGTACTGCACGGTGCGGGCGGTGGAGAAGGCGTCGTGGCGGTGGCTGCTGCTGACCGGGCTGGTGCTCGGGTTCGCGTTCCTCACGAAGATGCTGCAGGCCTTCCTGGTGGTGCCGGGGTTCGCGGCGGCCTACCTGGTGGCGGCGCCGACGACCGTGGGGCGCCGGATCCGGGACGTCTTGGTCGCGGGGGTCGGCATCGTCGTCGGGGCGGGGTGGTGGCTCGTCGCGGCGGCGCTCTGGCCCGCCGGCTCCCGGCCCTACATCGGCGGCTCCACCGACAACTCGCCCGTGGAGCTGGCCCTCGGCTACAACGGCCTCGGCCGGATCTTCGGGAGCCAGGGGAACGGTGGGATGCGGTCGGGTGGGGCCGGCGGCGTCCTTCGCCGCGGTACGGGTGCACCTCCCGGCGGCGCTC
>NZ_JACBXB010000716.1 GCF_013870575.1 Pseudonocardia pini | reverse complement strand
CCCTCACCCCCGCAGGGTGTGCTCCAGGGTGTCCAAACTCGCCCAGGGACACACCGCGGGGGCGATCGGGCGGCGGCTCGGGATCGCGGAGCGCACCGTGCACAAGCACCTCGAACGCTGCTACAGCAAGCTCGGGGTGGCGGACCGGCTCAGTGCCGTCCTCCGGGCCCAGCGACTGGGCCTCGTGGGCCCGAGCTGATCGCCCGTTCGGTCCAGTCGATGGATACGTAAAGTTGTGGATGAACCCGGATGGCGGCCTGGACCAGGATGGAACCCGAGCCGCCGGAGGGGCGGCGGACAGTGGAGCGGGCACCTGCGCGTGCCTGATCCGGCGCGGGGCAGGGCACGGCCCCGCGCCGGCCTCCGTTGCGGAAGGCCGCATCCCCGCGCTGCCGCCGGGCCCGGCCCCCGAAGAAGGTCTGCGCCGCTGCACCGGCTGCCGACGCACGAACGGCACTCCCGTGCGGACAGGCCGCCCGAGAGTGCCGTTCGAGGGACACTAGGGGAGCGGGCGGTCCTCGGCGTCGCGCTCCTCGGCGTCGAAGTCCACCGAGGCGTACTCGCGAAGCTTCGTGAGGCGGTGGTAGCCGTCGATCATCCGGACCGTGCCGGACTTCGACCGCATCACGATCGACTGCGTGGTGCATCCGCCCGCGCGGTAGTGCACGCCGCGCAGCAGGTCCCCGTCCGTGACGCCGGTGGCGCAGAAGAACACGTTCTCGCCGGTCACGAGCTCGCCGGTGGTGAGCACCCGGTCCAGGTCGTGACCTGCGGAGATCGCCTTCGAGCGCTCCTCGTCGTCCTTCGGCCAGAGCCTGCCCTGGATCTCCCCGCCCATGCACTTGAGCGCGGCCGCGGCGATGATCCCCTCCGGGGTGCCGCCGATGCCGACCAGCATGTCGACGCCGGTGGTCGGCCGCGCGGCGGCGATCGCGCCGGCCACGTCGCCGTCGGAGATGAAACGGATCCGTGCGCCCGTGGCCCGGACGTCCTCGATCAGCTGCTGGTGCCGCGGCCGGTCGAGAACAGTGACCGTGACGTCCCGGACGTCGATCTCCTTGGCCTTCGCGACCGCGCGGATGTTGTCCCCCACGGGCTTCGTGATGTCGATCGAGCCCGCCGCGTCCGGCCCGACGGCGATCTTCTCCATGTAGAACACAGCCGACGGGTCGAACATCGCGTCCCGCTCGGCCACCGCGAGGACGGCCAGCGCGTTGGGCATGCCCTTCGCCATCAGGGTGGTGCCGTCGATGGGGTCCACTGCGACGTCGCACCAGGGGCCCTCGCCGTTGCCCACCTGCTCGCCGTTGAACAGCATGGGCGCCTCGTCCTTCTCGCCCTCGCCGATCACCACGACCCCGCGCATCGAGACGGTGCCGATGAGCTGGCGCATCGCGTCGACGGCAGCGCCGTCCCCGCCGTTCTTGTCGCCGCGGCCGACCCAGCGCCCCGCCGCCATCGCGGCCGCCTCCGTGACCCGCACCAACTCCATGGCGAGGTTGCGGTCCGGTGCTTCGCGACGTCGTTCGGGCTTGGGGACGGTCATCGGGCCTCCTTGGCTCGGTTCTCTCGTCTGCTCGCGCGGTCCACCGGGTCAGCGGTGCGGCGGGGTTCGACCGATCCTCGCAGAACCCGGGCCCGGGCGGGGCGGAGAGCGACGGACGCCATGCGGCCTCGATGGGTCGACTCCGCAGGCTCCGTCTCCGTGCCGATGGGTCGACTCCGCAGGCTCCGTCTCCGTGCCGATGGGTCGACTCCGCAGGCTCCGTCTCCGTGCCGACGGTCGGCTCCGCACGCTCCACCTGCGTGGAGCACCATGGAGGCGTGAGCACCGACCCGTCCTCCCCGCAGCCGCCGAGCAAACCGTCCCGCGGGTCCCTGCGCGTGCGGGACATGCTGGGCGCGCTGGTGATCCTGCTGGTGATCGCCCTGGTCGGTGGCGGCGTGCGGTCCTGCAGCTTCTCGCCGGGCGGCCCCACGGTGGACCCGGACTCCGCCCCTCAGGTCGACGCACCGGCCCAGCTCACCGAGTTCGCGAAGTCGTCCGTCTTCCCGCTCCGGGTCCCTGCGCTGCCGGAGGGCTGGCGCGCGAACTCCACCGACCGCGGCCCGGTGGCCGAGGGCGGCACCGCCGTCCGAGTGGGGTACCTCGCCCCGAGCGGCCGGTACCTGCGGCTCGTGCAGAGCGACGGCTCGGAGGAGGGCCTGCTCGCCACGGAGGGCGGCCCGCCCGCGGGCACCGGTGTCGTCGAGGCGGGCGGCCTGCAGTGGGTCGTCTACCAGGCCGAGGGCAGCGAGCCCTTCCGCGTGACGACGTCGCCGGACGGCGTCCGCTGGCTGGTCACGGGCAGCGCGGCCGACGACGAATTCCGCACCCTCGCCGACGCCGCCGCGGCCGGGCAGCTCCTCCCGCCGGGGGCGGAGCAGAACTAGTCCCACCGCTCCCGGCTAGTCGTCCGCCTCGCCGAGGGCCTGCTCCACGCGCTCCCGCGCGCCTGCGAGGGCCTCCTCGCACCGCTTGGCCAGCGCCTCGCCGCGCTCCCACAGGGCGACCGAGGCGTCCAGGCCCAGGCCGCCCGCCTCCAGGGCGCGCACGACCTCGACCAGCTCGTCGCGGGCCTGCTCGTAGCCGAGCTCTCCGATGGGGGTGTCAGGCATCGGGGACATCCTGCACCGAGGCGTGCACGACGCCGTCGCCCACCCTGATCCGGACCGGGTCCCCGGAGGTCACGTCCGAGACCGAGCGCAGGACCGGCAGCACGTCGTCGCCGGTGACCCGCTGGACGATCGCGTACCCGCGGGCGAGGGTCGCGGCGGGGCCGAGCGCGGTGAGCCGGGCACGCAGGTGCG
>NZ_JACBXB010000715.1 GCF_013870575.1 Pseudonocardia pini | reverse complement strand
GACGATCTCGTGATCCTCTGACCCAGGGCGCAGGACCGCGCTCGAGCTCGGCGAGGGCACCCGGTACGCGGGCGCCTTCCGCGCGCACGGCCTGCTCGTGCCGGTGTGGGACCTGGACCGGGAGATGCACTCCAAGGAGTGGGCCGCCCCCGCCGCGGCCTTCGCGAAGCGGCTCGCGGAGGCCCTCGCGGTCACGACCGACCTCACCACCGCCGAGCGCTCCGCCCGGGACGCGCTGGCGGGCAAGCAGGTCACCCTCCGCTGACGTCGTGAGTGGCGATGGTCGCTCTGGCGACCGTCGCCGCTCACCGGGTCAGACTCGGCCGCCCGCCACCGGGGGTGCGCTCGGGTCCGTGGCGCCGCCCTTGCTCAGCTCGCGGGCCACGAAGTCCTCGATGTGGAACAGGTTGTCCCCGGCCCGCTGCACCACGGTGAGCAGGGTGGACATGGAGGCGACCTCCTCCACCTGCTCCTTCAGGAACCACTGCATGAACTGCTCGCCGAGGTAGTCGCCCTCGTCCCGCGCGGTGCGCGCGAGCGTGGTGATCTGCTCGGTGACCTGCTTCTCCTGCTTGAGCGCGAGCCGCACGACGTCCTCGACGGTGCCGAAGTCGTTCACCACCGCGTCGATGCCGGGGATGACCGGGCGGGTGTCCGTGTCGAGCAGGTACTGGACCATGCTCATCGCGTGGTTGCGTTCCTCCAGCGCCTGCGCGTAGAAGTGCGCGGCGAGCTGGGGCAGATCCTCGTCGTCCAGCCAGACGGCGACGGCGGTGTACTGCTGCGAGGCCGTGAACTCGCTGCGGATCTGGTCGCGGAGCAGGGCGAGGAACTTGGAGTCCGACACCCGCCCATGGTAGGTGATCAGAGCCGGAGACCGGCCGGGAGCAGGGCATATCCCACGAACGCCACGACGTCGATGAGCGCGTGTGCCCCGATCAGCGGCCACAGCCGCCCGGTCCGTTGCCACACTCGGCCGAACACCAGCCCCATCACGATGTTCCCGACGAACCCGCCGAACCCCTGGTAGAGGTGGTAGCAGCCGCGCAGCAGCGCCGCGGCCAGCACCGACCGGCCCGCCGACCAGCCCAGCTGGCGCAGCCGGGTGAGCAGGTAGCCGATCATCACGACCTCCTCCGCCCAGGCGTTCGCACAGGCCGAGAGGACGAGGACCGGGGTGCGCCACCAGACGTCGTCGAGCGTGGTGGGGGCCACCTCGAGGCTGACGCCGAGGGCGCGGGCGACCAGGTAGAGCCCCAGGCCCGGGATCCCGATCAGGGCGGCGAGCCCGACGGCGTCGCGGGTGTCCCGGCCGCGGCGGCGCGCGTCGAGGCCGATCTTGACCAGCGGGAACCCGGCGCGCAGCAGCAGGTAGGCGCCGAGGGCGCCCCAGCCGACGAGCTGCAGCACCCGCACGAGCTGCAGGGCCAGGTCGACCACGCCGACCTGCGCGGCGGGGGCGTTCAGCGCCACCTGCTGGTCCGCGAGGGGGGTGGGGGAGAGCAGCGAGTCCAGCAGGGAGAGCGCGCTGCGCACCGCGGAGAGCCCGAGGGTGACCGTGAGCATCACGGCGATCTCCAGGCCGATCAGCCTGCGCGCCGCCGGATCGCGGACCTCGTCGACCGGGGACGGCGGTGCGGCGAGCCACGAGGGGAGTCGGCCTGCCACGGCCGGAGAACGTACCCTGGTCCATGTGTGGCGCGTGGTCCTGTCCCCGAAGTGGATCCTCTGGCACCTGCTGGCGATCCTCGCGGTGGCGACGTGCGTGGTCGCGGCGATCTGGCAGTGGGACCGCGCGGGCTCGGCGCTCGGCTCGGCGCTGAACGTCGGGTACGGCGTGCAGTGGCCGATCTTCGCGGTGTTCTTCGGCTACATGTGGTGGCGGTTCCTGCGGATGGACCTCGCCGAACACCGTGAGCTGCGGGCGATGGCCGAGTCCACCCCTGTCCCGGAACTGTCCCCGGAGCAGGTGCCGGTCGCCGACGAGGCGGACCCGGCGCCGTGGGACAGCCCCTTCACCCGCTCGCCGGTGCCCGCCGAGGCCCCCGTCACGGAGGCGGAGGCGCCCGCCCTCAGCGAGTACAACCGGATGCTGGCGGCGCTGGCCGCCCGCGACGCCGAGGACCGACGGGCCCGGCTACAGTCGAGGCCGTGAGCAGTCCTCGCCCGTCCTCGGCCGCCCCGCGACCCGCCGGCTGGCGGCTGCCGCTGTACCGGACGTTCGCGTGGATCACGGGTGTCGGGCTGGTCCTGCTGGTCTTCTACGCGATGCCGATGAAGTACTTCTTCGACACGCCCGGCCCGGTCGCGATCATCGGCATGCTGCACGGCTTCCTGTACATGGCCTACATCGTGGCCACGCTGGTGCTCGCCGAGCGGGTCCGGTTCACCCCGGGCTTCGCCCTGCTCGTGCTGCTCGCGGGCACCATCCCGATCGCGTCGTTCGTGGCCGAGCGCAAGGTCACGCGGCTCGTGCAGGACAAGGAACGGGCCGCGGCGGTCTAGTGCCCGGGCGGAGTCACTCCGCCTGGTCGACGGCCTCGTGCGCGGTGCCGCCGACCTGGCGGAAGGGGCAGCCGACGAGCAGGCCCAGCTGGGTCCGCAGCTCGTCGGCGGTCCGGGCCTCCTCCTGCCAGGCCAGCCGCACGTCGTGGTCCCCGTCCGTGGTCTCCACCCGCAGCCGCAGCCCGCAGCGGTCCACGCCGAGCGGGCGCACGCGGGCCCCCAGGGTGTGCCGCAGCGGGGCGGGGAGGTGGCGGGCGAGCGCGTCGAACACCTCGGGATGGGCGTCCTCGAGGTGGGACAGCCAGTGGTCCTCGATGCGGCAGAAGGGATCGGGCTGCGCGGCGGCCAGGTCCACCGGGGCCAGCGCCGCGG